>JBJSWM010001204.1:0-3111 GCA_046085865.1 Pirellulaceae bacterium | reverse complement strand
CCCATGCTTTGAGCCATAGATGTTCCTGCTTTTCCCCGGACTGAAAATCAAAACGGCGGCTTGGACCACCATGGGTTGGCCAAACCTTTCCAGTGATGAAGGACTGACTCTGTCAGGTCAGCCAAGCGGTCTTCAGCTAAGGTATCGATTGAACAGTCCTTGCCGACCCCCTATCGATAGCTATTCTGACTTCGATCGCGGTTTTTTCCAGTGCATTTGGAGAGCGAAACCTAGCTGCCCAGGTATTCGGGCCAAGCCGAATCCGGATCCTCGGGGAAGCAGTGAAGGGGTCGACTGACTTGAAAACCAGGGTGACCTGCCGCCAGTGCTCTAGGGCACGCACCGCGAAAGACCCATTCTATCATCGAACCTCTCACATCACTTTTTTCACTCCCGCTTGTCCTCGACGGAAGAAGCCATCAACTTTTCCGCAAAAGGAATGAGCCTTATTTGCGACCAAGTCGACTCACTTGCTACCGATTCGCTGAAGGACCTTATCCAGCGTCGGCTCCAAGGCCGCTGCACTAGCTCGCAGCCCCTGGATTTCCTTTGGCCAAAGATCGATCTCCACACGAGCCTGGGCGCCTTGGCGCCCGACGATGGTTGGGACCGACAAAGCGACCTTGCGAATACCGTAACACTGACCATCCTGAACGGTGCTGACAGGAAGGATTCGTTGCTGGTCCAGCGCCACGGCATGGACGACATCGCGGATGGCGATTCCGACAGCGAAACCAGCACCGCCCTTTTTGGCGATGCACTCGGCACCACTGGTTTTTGTTCTCTGGAAAATCGCGCTGGCGATGGACGAATCCCAACCTGGGTAGCGTTCCAGCGGCAGGCTTCCGACTGTAGCCGACGACCAGATCGGCACCATGCTGTCACCATGCTCTCCTAGAATCATCGCCTTGACCTGAGTGGGTGCTGCCCCCAAGTGGTCGCTGATCAGTGAGCAGAATCGGATGGTATCCAACTGGGTCCCCAGTCCCAAAACCTGGGTTGCGGGCAGACCCAGCCGCAGTGCGGCCACTGACGTCAGGACATCAACCGGGTTGGAAACCACCAGGACGATGGCATCCTTGCGAGGCCCGGCAGCGCGCACCTGATCGAGGATGGAGACAAACAGATCGGTGTTCCTGTTGATCAAATCCAGCCGCGATTCATCCGGCTTGCGACGCAGCCCGGCCGTGATGCAGATCAGATCGCTTTGCGGGATCAGTTCATAGCTACCCGATCGAATCTTCTGATCAGCGACACTGGGAGATCCGTGCATCAAATCGAGCGCATGGCCGGCGGCCAAGTCGGCGTTGACATCCAGTAGATGGATCTCTTTGACCACTCCGCCACACTGCAGCGCGTACGCCGCACAGGAACCGACCAATCCTCCGCCACCGATGATGCTGACCTTCATGGAGCTACCCTCTACCGAAAGAGTGAATTCTGAAATTGTCCTTTGGACCCAACGGTTTGTTGCTCGCGAGTCTCTCTTACTTGTTCTGCAACTGCTTGATCACTTCCTCGGTGATCATTTGAATCAGCCGGTCTTGGTCGACACTGGCGCCGCTGGCGGCGGCCTTGAGCACCGGTGCAGCAGCCATCACCGCTGCCTCTACCCGCTGCTCGGCACTGGCACCTACCGCTTGCGGCTGGGCAGCATTGGTTATCGCTGCATTTTTTCCCATGGCCGGGGGAGCCGGAAACGCGCGGCGCTCGACACCCGCATCTTTCCAGCTGGCACGGAAAATGTCGTTGGCGCATATATCGCAGTTCTGGTACTCCGTCGTGTTCCGAGGGTCGCTGAAGCCCCACTTCGCCTTCAAGTCCAGCAGTTCCCTTTCCTTCGTTTCATTGAAGTAACTGACGTTCCCAAGCTGTCTGGCCAGCATCAGAATGCGGCAGTAGGCATCGAGGATTTCCGTCCACCAATACGCCCGCTCGACATCCTCACCGAAGCTGACGGTTCCGTGGTTGGCCAGGATGATGACGTTGGTCTTCTGGACGAACGGAAGGATCGTGTCGGCGAATGCCTGGCCGCCTGGGGTCTCGTACTTGGTGATCGGCACGTCCCCCAGAAACACCTCCACTTCCGGAAGCACACACTGCGGGATCGGTTCGCGAGCCACCGCGAAGGCCGTGGCATGGGGTGGGTGGCAATGCACGACGCTCTTGATGTCCAGCCGCTGCCGGTAGATTTCCAGGTGCAGCAGCGCCTCACTGGACCGCTTCTTGCGCCCTGCAATCTGCTTGCCGGTCATGTCGATGGTGGAGATGTCATCGGGCTTCAAAAAGCCTTTGCTGTGCATGGTGGGGGTGCACAGCACTTCGTTGTCGCTGATGCGCACCGTGATGTTTCCATCATTGGCGGCCGCGAATCCCTTATCGTAAATCCGTCTGCCGATATCGCAGATGTCCTGCTTGATTTTGTGAGCCGAGATCATGTTGGCTGGATTCCTGTCAAACAATGGTAAAGTCTGAATTCAGTGAGGTTCTTTCGGTTGTTCGCTCCCGAGCAGACAACCGATACGGGTTCATGAGGCACGATCGCCTTCGATCGATCGCAACACTCGCGGATCGATCGAACATTGATCGAGCAGCGCTGCGCAGTAGGCATCGACCGGCTTGATTTCTGGACGAAATGGCTGAGCCGCTTCGGCGCCATCGCTGACGGCCACCAGAGATCCAACATCGGCACCCAGGGGATCCCACACGACAACCATGTCGGCCCCCTCCGAAGTTTTCCCTAGCAACTGCGACCCATGTTCGACCGCCGTTCTCAAGGGCGCTCCTTGAAAGCTTGGGTGGGCTCGGCAGAGCGTCACGGTGCCGGTAATTCGATAAATCTGCATCTCCTGTCAGCTCCTTGTGCTCGGGTGAGGGCTCAATCGATTCGCTGCCTTGCGAACCGCCAACAAGGACTGATGGGGCGTCCAACCAAATCCGTCGATCATCAGCAAATTGGCGGGGACTTCCTGCAGCAATCGATCGATCGACATCGGATCGCTGAGGACAGCGGGGCGCAACTGGGTATCGCGAGCTGCCTGCCAGCAGAGCGCGTGAGGATGAGCGGGCCAGAGAATTGCGATCTTCTGATTGCCCTGCAGCAATGCCGCG
>JBJSWM010001203.1:0-1085 GCA_046085865.1 Pirellulaceae bacterium | reverse complement strand
GCAGGTGCTGGTGGTCGGTGGCGGCAAAGCGGCCGCCTGGCTGGGGCAGGCACTCTGGAAATCGTTCCAGCAGCAAGACCACTGCCCCTGGGAGATGTCCGGCTGGCTGAATGTTCCCCAACAGAACTTCCCCGAGCCTGCCTCTGGACCAATCCATTTCCATGCAGCTCGCCCAGCCGGCAGGAATGAACCGACTCCCGAAGCCATGGCAGGAACGGCTCGGATCCGACAGATGCTCCAGAACGCACCTGCTCACACCCTCTGCATCTGCCTTTTAACCGGGGGCGGGTCGGCACTCCTGGTCGATCCGATCCCGGAAGTTTCGCTGGAAGAGAAACTGGAGGTCACCCAGATGCTCAGTCGCCGCGGAGCCAATATCCACCAGTTGAACGCAGTCCGAACGGCGCTCAGCCGCGTCAAAGGCGGCGGGCTGCTACTGCATGCACCAAGTCAGCGGTGGATCACGCTAGCCATTTCGGATGTGCTCGATGACCACCTTGCCACCCTCGCTTCCGGACCTACCGTCCCCCGCCCACTCGATTGGCGAGAGAAAGCGATGGCTGTGCTGGCAGCGATGGAACGGAAGGAAGAGCCATGGCCGATGGGTGTAGCCAAGGCTACAGAAAAATGGGCCGACTCCCTGCGAATGCCGCAGTCGATGATCCAGCCACACCCTCCGATCCGGTCCGATTATGCCCTCCTGGCCAACAACCAGAGGGCTCTCCAAGCCGCCTCCCGCCATGCCGAAAGTCTAGCGATTGAAGTTGACATATTGCCTACCGACCGCGACGAAGGAGACTGGCGATCGGTCGCCAACCAACTGGTCCATCGCTGGATTGAGAACGACAACACAGCAGCTGGCTCGACCCAATGCATCCTGTCGGGCGGCGAACCGACGGTGACACTCCCCAGCAATCATGGCAAGGGAGGCCGCAACCAGCAATTGACGCTCGGTGTGCTCTGCCGGCTCATCGAACTCGGCCGCATCGATTTGTTAAGATGCGGCGTCTTTCTAAGTGCAGGAACCGACGGAGAAGACGGCCCGACCAATGCAGCAGGAGCTTGGATCGATCAGTCGGCTTGGA
>JBJSWM010001202.1:0-4726 GCA_046085865.1 Pirellulaceae bacterium | reverse complement strand
ATCGCCCTGGAAGTTTGCGCCACAGGGTCGGATTGGCAAATGGTGCTCTGATCTCTTTCCCCATATCAACAAGCATGTCGATGATCTTTGCTTCTTGCATGGCATGCATACCGAAGGGGTCGCTCACGGTCCGTCGACCTTGTTCCTGCACTGTGGTGCGACGCAGCAGTGGCGGCCTTCGATGGGCGCCTGGATCCAGTATGGTCTCGGTACGGAGAATCAGAATCTGCCTGGATTCGTTTCGATCACTCCCAGCATCGGCAATGGCGGACCGCGAAACTATGGAGCAGCGTTTTTGCCGTCGAGGTATCAGGGGACGCCGATTCGTGTCGACGCTTCGCGAAACAACTCGCTGGCCATACGGCATCTGGCTAGCGATGCGCATGGATCGGAGGTCCAGCAGGAGAGGTATGACCTCATCCAGCAGCTCAATCGATTGCAGCATGCACAGTTCCAGCATGCATCGGATGCGGAGGCGATGATTGCGTCGATGGAGACGGCTTGGCGAATGCAGCAACCGGCGGCCGATGTGCTGAGATTGGAAGAGGAGTCGCAGGCGACGCTGGATCTGTATGGGATCGGCAGCCCGAAGACCGATCTTTATGGTCGCAAATGCTTGCTGGCGCGAAGGCTGGCTGAATCAGGAGTCCGCTTCATCCAGGTTAACTATGGAGATGACTCGGCCAACCCCGCCTGGGACCAGCACTCGCAACTGGAGAAACATCAGGACCACGCACAGGCCACCGATCGACCAGTCGCTGGCCTGCTGGCGGATCTCAAGCAACGCGGGTTGCTGGAGGATACCCTAGTGTGGTGGGGGTCGGAATTCGGCAGAACTCCCTACGCTGAGAAGAACGGAACCGGGCGCGATCACAACCCTGGCGGCTTTACCGTGTGGCTGGCCGGTGCAGGGGTAAAGCCAAGCTTTTCCTGGGGATCAACCGATGAACTGGGGCATCTGGCGATCGATCAGAAGGTCCATATGCACGACTTGCATGCGACGATTCTTCATCTGCTGGGGATCGACCATCTGCGGCTGACCTACCACCATGCAGGTCGAGACTTTCGGCTGACCGATGTGTTTGGCGAAGTGGTCGACGAAATCCTTGCGTGATCAGTAGATGGTCCATTCATCTGCGTGACATTTCTGAAACAACATTCTAAAGAACGTTAGAATAACTAGGGGAGGGGAGAGCGATGATGAGGCGAATGGCGAAGGAGAAGATCGCGCGTGGTCTGATTTTCGCGTTGGCGATCGGCTTGCACTTGGCGTATGGGATGGCGTCTAGGGCCGATTCCCCCAAGGTCACCACCGACGTGGTCTATGGGCATAAGGATGGGATGGCGCTGACTTACGACGTTTTCTATCCCGCCGAGGGGAAGGCTAACGGGCGCGGCTTGCTGTTCATGGTCAGTGGCGGTTGGGTTTCGATGTGGGCGCCTCCTGCACAGACCAAGCTGCTTTTCCAGCCGATGCTGGATCGTGGTTTTACGGTGATCGCCGTTCGGCATGGAAGCAGTCCCAAATACTTGATTCCTGAGATTGTCGGGGATGTACGAAAGGCGCTGGAGCATGTGACAGAGCATGCGGGGGACTACGGGGTCGATCCTGAGAAGCTGGGAGTTTTTGGAGCCAGCGCTGGAGGGCATTTGTCATTGATGCTTGGGACCACCACCAACGACAAATCCTCAGCGAAGGGCCAGCCCCATGTGGCGGCGGTGGTATCGATTTTTCCTCCGACCGATTTGAGGCCCTACTGCGAGCCATCCAATCCACTACGCGAGCAGTTTCCGGCGCTGAAATTTGAAGCTTCCAAGGTGGATGCGCACTCCCCGTTGCTGCAAGCCTCGAAGGACGATGCGCCGACGCTGATGGTGCATGGGGATAAGGACGAACTGGTGCCGCTGTGGCATAGCGAAAAAATGCAGAAAGCCTTCCAGGAGGTCGAGGTAGCGAACGAATTGATCGTCATCGAAGGGGCTGCGCATGGATTCAATGCCGAAGGGAACCGCCGGATGTACCAAGCGATGGGGGATTGGTTCGAAAAGCATCTGGAGGTAGCCCCGTAAGCCGATGGATCGACGCACCACAGTAGACGCGAGGGTGCGAAGAGTCGCGGTTGCTGGAGAAGACCCGTAGGGTGTGTGAGTCGGGGCGAGGTGCGTTGGATGGTGGTGTGGTAATGCCTGCCCCGCGAACACACCAGGGGTTGGTAATGGGTTGGGGCTTTGGTTCTGGTGTGTTCCGCGGCGGGTTGTTTTTGCGTGCGGTGCAAGTCGTAATCGGGCCGCGTCACACACCCTACGAAGAGGCGCAGCGGAGTATTTTTCTCGTGCGGCGCTAATTCATGCTGCGTCACACACTCTACGAAGAGATCGTCAGGGAGCGACCAAGCGCAATTTGCGGTCGGCGATCGTGATGGTGGCAGTTGTTCCGCTGTCGAAGGTCAAGAAGTCCTGTTCGACTCCGTCCCCGAAAATGACACCTCCGCTGGGCATGCGCGAGGTAACGGTCAGGGGAGACTGGGAGTCAATCGTTCCGAGGATGATCGAGGCTTCCGATGCACGGCTGACGAAAGGTTCGCGGACATGGAACCGCAGCCATTCGGAGCGATAATCGAATCGGTATTCTTCGCGAGCCTTCTGGAACGGCTTATTGCGCCGTTCAAACCCCTCGATCACCGCCGATGCACCGGTGAGGATCGATCGCGACCAACCGGTCGACCCTGCGCCGGTCGATACGATGATGCCGCTGGAGGATTGGTTTTCTTCCTGTTGCCGGTGAGCGATTCTGTAGCGGGCGGAGGCATGGGTGGCAAAGCCGATGAAAAGGTCGTTGACGGCGTAAAGCGACTGGCCATTGTTGAGGGAGGCCTGGGCCATCGTCAGATCATGCGTGCTGTAGTTCCCGACTGCCGCATCATGCAGAACCGCTTTCGCATGGCCGGCTTCGAACGGAAGCAGAATCCCGTCAAAGCGAGTTGGGTCGGGGTTGATTCCGACCAGCGGCTGTCCGTCCAGGTACTTTGCTGTGTTGACCACCAGTCCATCCTGTCCGAGCACCACCACTAGGTCTTTGGGACCAAAGAGGAAGTTGGGGAGGAAGGAGCGATCGATATGCTGGCAACGGACCTCAGGGAGCGACTGATTGAGGAGTTTTAGCGACTGGTGGAAGGTGTGGTGGGCATCGGCATAATCATCGAAAGAGACCCCCAGCCGCTCCAGGTAGAACCTCGCCTGCGACTCGCTGCTGTAGCGTTCGATCAGCTCTTCCTGCGCGGTCTTGCGCGTGACAATGACAATCTTATCGAACACTGCCTTGGGCATCGGCGATTCTCAACATGCTTCGAAACAGTCACCGTCGATCCTGTTCAGAGACTCATTCATCAGGCCGATTCGACTGTAGCAGGCTGGCCATGAGCTCGGTGGTGATATTGAGCTGCCCAACCTTGTCTGCATTCTGTCCAAGAGACCGCATCGATTCCGCGAGAAGCAGTTTCGGATCCGTGCCTCGAAGGGCGGCTAGTTCTTGTTCCAGAGCCTTTGCCTTGGAGGCGGATTCGACTTCCAGCGCCTTGCCGCGATTGGCCGCTTCCATGAGCAGGTTTTCGCCCTGCAGTTCGATGAGCGCGGATCGCCCTTTCTCCAGTGCCGAATCGGATTCGAGTTCCTTCTCGCGAATCTTTCGTTCATCTTCTACCGCGCTGGCGCGGCGAGCCATGATCGCCTCATCGGCTCGTCGCAGCAATTGCTCGCGAAACTCCGCCTCCAGCGCCTTGGACATCTCCGCTGAAGGTCGCACTGCAAGGATGAACAAGCCAAGGATCTCCACCCCGAACGAGCGAAGGGAGTCATTGGCGATCGCGCGATCGGTGACGGCCGTGGCGATCGCCTGAGATTCACGAATGCATGCCTCCAGCGTGCGCGACTCTACCTCTTCATGCGTTGCGATCTGTAGCATGTTGACGATGCGCTGACCAAGAACTCGCAGGTCTTCGGTGACGTGCTGGCCGGTCTTTGGGTCGATGGTCAGATTCAGCAACGCAGCGGCCTTCTCGGCATCGGAAATGCGGTAGGTGACCTGTCCCTGAACCGATACGGTCTGGTAATCGCGGCTGATCTCCTGAAAGACAAACGGCTGATCGATGCTCTGCGTCGGTACCGCAACGATCTGTGTTTGAAAAGGGAAATAGAAAAACGATAGCCCAGGACCAGCCTGACGTTTGACGCCACCGGTGTACTTTTGGATGTAGTGACTGGGCTGTCCCTTGAAGTAGGAGATCCCGAACATGTTTGGATCCTTTGAGGATGATCTGGTGGTTCCAGTCCTTTCGCCAATCGATCATAGTTCCCCCTATTTGGGGATTTCAAGGAAAAATTGAGCGCCGGTGCGAAATGGAGTGATTGGAAGGTAGGCAGCGGGCTGTTGAAGCGCCCGTAGGGTGTGTGAGCCGGGGCGAGGGGAGCCATGGTTGTTGAGAGACCCGTAGGGTGTGTGAGCCGGGGCGAGGTGAGTTGGGCGAAGGTGCGGCAGAGTCTGCCCCGCGAACACACCAGGGGTTGGTAAGGGGATGAGGCTTTGGTTCTGGTGTGTTCCGCGGCGGGATGTTTTTGCACGCGGCGCAAGTGGTAATCAGGCCGCGTCACACACCCTACGAAGAGCCGTGGTTTTCCGCCCATGCGTGTGCTGGAGAGACCCGTAGGGTGTGTGAGCCGGGGCGAGGTG
>JBJSWM010001201.1:0-4932 GCA_046085865.1 Pirellulaceae bacterium | reverse complement strand
GAACTGCGGGAAGCAGCAGCGACACCAAAAGGATCACGATGGCGAGCACCGTCGCTAATTCCAGAAGCGAGAACCCTCGACGAGAGGCAGGCAGGCTGCGATCCATGACAACAGTTTCCCCCGGGATCTCGTTTCCAGCTGACTCCACCGATCCATTTTGTCGCACTTTCGATTGTAGGGGAGAAAACCTCCATGGGCGGTGGACGAACGTGGTTGCGTAGGTGTTGGCTAAAAAAAGATTCTCGATGATAATTTTCAGATGGTTGTGTCCGACTTTCCGATCGGAAGTGAACCCGATGGCGTCGCATGCGGTTATTACCAGCTGGCCAGGTGGACCCCATCCAGTGGGATCGATGCCGGGGGTTAAGGGGGGGAAAGATGAGTCGATCGAGCAAATGGCAAGGTTGGTTGGCGATCGGTTTCCTGGCGGTGGTGGGGTGCGATGCGATGCCACCGGAGCCGGAGGCGTTTGAGCCGAATTATCTGTATGCCCATCGGTTGGCATCGACGCAGGATTTGACAGCAGAGGATGGCACCAGCCGGATGGACCAGCCGCTTTCTGATGCGCAGCGACTTCTGGTCGATTGGTTTGGTACACCCGACGACCCGAAGATCCCCGCTGCGCTGCAGGAGGATGATCTTTACAAAGAGCTGATCAGCCAGGAGCATCTCCAGATGGCTGCAGGTCCTGCCCCCAAGGACACCACGGAACCGGGTAGCCGGGGGCTCTATCGCCAGTTCTGTGCCAATTGCCATGGCATCACCGGACATGGCCGCGGTACGACAGCCGCTTCCCAGAATCCATACCCTCGCGATTTTCGGATGGGGGTTTTCAAGTTCAAGTCGACCCCTTCGGCTTCCAAGCCGCTGCATGACGACCTGATGCGCATTTTGGCGCGAGGATTACCCGGGTCGCAGATGCCGGCTTTCGACAAGTTCTCGCAGGACCAGCGAAAGGCATTGGCCGATTACGTGGTCTACCTTTCGATGCGAGGGGAATTCGAACGCGCTCTGTTGCGAACTGCTGCCTTCGAATTGGATCTTGAGGGATCGGACCAGACGCCGCCCGATCGGCTTTACGACCCAAGTGACTCGGAGAAGGTCGCCGAGCAGCTCGATGCGGCGAAAGACCTTCTTGCGGGGATCGCCGACAAGTGGTTGGAGGCAGAGGATGAGGTAGAAGAGTTCATGCCTCCCGAGACGCTGCCTGTTCCGGGGCTCAACGAGGTCGACGACCAAGTGGCACTGGATGCCTCGATTGCTCGAGGGAAGGAGCTATTCCTCGGTCAGGCGGCCGCCTGTTCTCAGTGCCATGGGGCTTCGGGCAAGGGGGACGGCCAGAAGGCACCTGACTTCGATGCTTGGGCCAAGGACTGGGGGATGACAACCGATATTGAGCCTGGAGATGTCGACGCGATTCGGCCACTGCTTTCGATTGGAGCGATGCGGCCACAGCCGGTGCTTCCGCGCAACTTGGTTGAAGGGAAGTTTCGGGGAGGTGACATGCCATTGGATCTTTATCGTCGGATCCGTTATGGCATTGCCGGGACTCCGATGCCGGCCGCTGCCCTATCCACCAGCGAGGACGCACCGGGGCTGAAAGAAGAGGATCTTTGGCATTTGGTCAATTACGTCAAAAGCCTATCGGAAGTCCGTCTGACCAGCGACAGTTCCGCAGCGCCATCGACTGTGGCTGATGAGCCAGCGGCTCAGGGGTCGCAATGACTCGGGAATCGATCGACGGGACGAATCCTCCCTCCTTCCCAAGGCTATCGACGGGTGATCTCCGGTTGGATGACGCACTGGGAGGTGGGTTTCTGCCAGGGACGCTGGTTCTGGTTGTGGGTGCTACCGGTATTGGAAAGACCCAGTTGGGGCTGAGGTGGCTGGCCGCCGGGAAATCGCAGGAGGGGCGTGTCGGGACCGCGATCGACCTGAGCAGTCGGGGCGATTCTCAGAATCACGCTGGCTATCTGGAGGCGTTGGGGATTCCCGGCTGGACGACCACGCACCCCGAGCTGCCGCTGGCGGAGAAAGTATTCGACAACCAGCTGCCGCTGGCCAGTGGACTGTCGTTGTTGGGGATGCCTGGACAGCGGGTGCTGCGCAGTCAGGTTTCCCAAGAACAATGGGATGCATGGCAGGGGCACTGGAACCGGCAGTTGCCGGGAGTCACCCAGTTCGTCTATCGCCATCTGATTCGCGGCACGCGTCGGTTCCTGCTGGATGGGTTTGAACCGACGGAGCACCAGTCGGAGAGTGTGCAGGTGGATTGGCTGGAGTGGATCTATCATCGCATGTTGAGGCAATCGAGCGACTGGCTGGCTCGGGAGCTTTTGCGGCAAGACTTTCGGCGCTGCGAGTCGCTGGTTGATCAGCACGCCTACGACCATCGCCAAGCGGTCGCCGTGGCGCTGCTGACGACTCGAGAGACGCTTCTGGAGCAGTTGCTGGACCAGCCCTGGGATTCGGGGGATCTGGCGGCAGCGGCCAATACGCTGGTGGTGATGGGGCGAGTCCATCAAGGGAATCGGCTGGGACGGGGGCTTTGCATCGTCAAGCATCGCGGTAGTGCCTGCAGCGATTCGATTCATCCCTTCACCATTGGATCGCATGGTTTGCAGTTATCCGACGGTTGATTGTCGTATCGGTTTGTCGGACTGGTTCGACTTGCGGTAAACTGGGAAGCGGTCCGCCATCGATTCGGTCGGTGAAATCCTGGTTCATCGGTGGCATCTTCAACCCCACTCGACGGAGAGTCGACGCCGTGAAAGTGCAGCGATCCAGCGATGTTCCCCTTCAGGAAGTTCAGATGGAAGGGGCAGCCAAATGTCAAGTGCGATGGCTGGTCAGCAAAACCGATGGAGCGCCCAACTTCGCGATGAGGCAATTTGAATTGCAGCCTGGCGGGCACACCCCCAGGCACCATCACCCTTATGAGCATGAGATTTATATCCTCGAAGGGGAAGGTGAGGCGTGGGAGGGCGATCAGGCGCATCCGATGAAGGCTGGAGATGTGCTGCTGGTCACCCCCGATGAGGTCCATCAGTTCCGCAACACCGGTTCGACCGTCCTCAAGATGCTGTGCCTGATCCCCAACTCGGCTGATAGCCGTCCGATGGGTCAGCGCCCCGAATGCAGTCAGGTCGCTCCGGCTCCCGCTAGCGCTTCGGTCCCCTTGCAGTAGAGTCGATCCGGACTAGGGCGGCCCTTGGTATGGTTTGCCAGTGGCGATACGGAGAGGGAGCCATCGATGGTGGGGGACCTGACGCGAGACGATCTGGAACGACTGCGGGAAGAAATCCGTCGGCACGATCGCCTCTACTACGTCGTCGCGCAACCGGAAATCAGCGATCTGGAATACGATCGACTGATGCGGCGATTGCAGGATGGCGAGGCGGCGCACCCGGAGTGGATCACGCCGGACAGTCCGACACAGCGCGTCGGCGATCAACCGGTCGAGGGGCTGCGGCAGGTGGCGCATCGCGTCCCCATGCTGTCGATCGACAACACCTACGACGAAGAGGCGCTACGTCAGTACTTTGATCGGGTGGAGAAACTGTTGGCTGGGCAGACCATTCGCTGGGTGGTCGAGTGGAAGGTCGATGGCGTTGCCGCATCGCTTCGTTACGAAGAGGGGCGGCTGGTTCAGGCGGTGACGCGCGGCAACGGCGAAGTGGGGGACGATGTGACCCACACGATTCGCACGGCAACCGGAGTCCCTCTGCATCTACTGGGTGATTCGATCCCGCATGTGCTGGAAGTGCGGGGCGAAGTGTATATGACCAACAGCGACTTGGTGGAGCTGAATCAAAAGCGAACCGATCGTGGAGAAGCCCCCTTCAAGAATACGCGGAATGTCACCGCAGGGACGATCCGGTTGCTGGATCCCCGCGAGGCGGCGGAGCGTCGGTTGCGATTTCTTTGCCATGGCGTTGGCGAGTGTGAGGGAGTTGATCTGGAGGACCACCACAGTTTTCTGGAGATGGTCACTCGGCTTGGGATTCCTGTGACGCCCGGGGTCGCCTGCCTGGGATCGACCGACCAGGCGATGGCGCACTGCCGACAACTGCTCGATCAAATTCAAGAACTCGATTTTGAAGTCGACGGACTGGTGATCAAGGTCGATTCGTTTCAGCAGCGGAAGGCTTTGGGTTCGACGGCCAAGGCGCCACGCTGGGTCATCGCGCTGAAGATGGAGAAATACGAAGCGACGACGCGCGTTGCCGCCATTCGGGTTCAGGTAGGCAAGACGGGGACGATCACGCCGGTGGCGGAACTGGAGCCCGTGCAACTGGCCGGGACGACGGTCAGTCGATGCAGCCTGCACAATGCCGAGGAGATCGCCAGAAAGGATATTCGCGTCGGTGATGTGGTGGTGGTAGAGAAAGCGGGCAAGATCATCCCGCATATTGTGCGTGTGGAGAAGCACCTGCGAAGCGACGCATTGCCAGCATTTGAGTTTCCGACGCGATGCCCCGAGTGCCAAGCCCCTTTGGCGCGCGATCCTCGAGGCGTCTACATCCGCTGCACCTCATCGGCATGCCCCGCGCAGTGGAAGCAGCGTCTGCGGTTTTTCGCCTCCCGCGACTGCATGGATATCGAAGGCCTGGGAGACAAACTGGTTTCACAACTAGTCGATCAGAAATTGGTAACCGACTTTGCGTCACTCTACGGTTTGCAGGAGAAGACGGTTTCTGACCTGGAACGCATGGGACAAAGGTCTGCCAAGCAATTGATCGATGGCATCGCAAAAAGTCGTCAGGCGGGGTTGGCCCGGGTGCTCCATGCCCTGGCGATCCGGCATGTCGGCCAGCGAGTCGCACAGGTTCTTGCCGATCGCTTTCGATCGATCGATGCCCTTCATGAGGCTTCCGTGCAGCAACTGGCCAGCACCCCGGAAATCGGAACGATCATCGCGCAGAGCGTCTA
>JBJSWM010001200.1:0-1135 GCA_046085865.1 Pirellulaceae bacterium | reverse complement strand
GCCTTTAGCCAAAAGCGTCGCTAGGTTTAGCGCGACCGAGGTGCATCCTGCCCCTCCAGATGCACTGATCACACCCCAAATCGCTCCGCCAGTGGCTTCTTGCACCGTCCCAGGACGCCGCGCGCGAAATCTGCCAACCGTATCATTCAACCCACACTCCAGCTGCAGAACGTCGATGTAGTCCTGCACCCCCGCCTGCATCGCTCGAACCACACTCTTTGCATCATCCGAAGGACCGATGGCCACCAAGTACGCTGAACTGGTCATCGATAGCTCGCGGAGCATAGGGACACTGCCCGCAAGATCGCCCCCTAACACGGCGAACAACAAAGCCGGGGATTCCAAAACAGCGGTGGCAGAAAGCTCCGAGAGGGGCACAACGTGCCTCGCGTCAACGCGGATTCCCTTTTCCACCAACTGCTGTCTCAAAGACGCCGCCAGCAAGTCGTCATCGCAACCAATCATCGCCAGCAGTTCACTCATCGGCCGGGAGCCCACGAGCGAGAGATCAGTTGCGAATCGTTGCCTCGCAAAAATAGCATTGGCTTGACCGCAGCCGGCTTGACGACCTCCCTCCTGGAAGGCGGCTCAGACGGGGCCAACAAAGAGGCTGGCTGCACCGAATCAGAAGTCGGTTCCGACAACTCCACGACCTCGACAACAACCTGCTTATCCTTCGGATTTCTCAGTCCGATACTGAGCTGCCCATCCGCTCTGGCGTTATCGAGAATCGCCGCATCTTTCACTGATACATGGAATGTGACTGACGTCGACTGAAGCTCCTTCGACTTCTCTTTGTCCTTCTCCTTCCTGGCGCTGAGTTGATCTCCAATGGCGAAGACTTCAACGTTAGCCAAAAGAAGCCGACTGGTTGGATTCGACCTACCATCCCGTGCCGGCTCGTTGATGTAAAGGTCGACGCGATCCTTAGGGAAGATCAAACCTGCCATGGCCGCCGCTGGCGTCTGAAACTGGATGCACATCGCTCGCATCCCCTCTCCAATCATGTCGGCCGCTGTCAACGGCTCACCACGCGGCACCAACTTCCCTTCCAACACAGGCTCACCAGCAACCAACTCCTCGCGACATCGTCGCATCGAAGCCGCCTTCAGGTCGGTCAGCATGTGCTTGGTGG
>JBJSWM010001199.1:0-1665 GCA_046085865.1 Pirellulaceae bacterium | reverse complement strand
CATAGCCATAGCTGCCACCGTAGCCACCGTATCGATAGCCCGACCCGCCATAGCCTCGATTGGCCCCAACGCCGTTGACAACCACACCCAGCAGGCGTGCGTCGACTCCCTGAAGCATGGAGACAGCACGCTGAGCAATCGGTTTTAGATTGCGACGGAGCCGAATGTTCAGAACGACCCCATCGACTCGAGCTGCGATGGTGGCTGGATCGCTGACCGCCAGCAAAGGTGGGGAATCGATGATGACGTAGTCGTAGGTGGATCGCAGGATCTGGAGCAATTCATCGAAGCGATCGGAGGTCAGCAGTTCTGCTGGGTTGGGCGGCTTGATACCGGCCAGTAGCAGCGAAAGATTTTCGACGGAGCTGGGGATGATGGCCTGTTCGAGCGGAATGGAGCCGGTCAGGTAGGGTGCGACCCCCATCGGATCGGTGATTCCGAACAGTTTCGCAATTCTGGGGCGTCGAAAGTCCGCGTCCAAAAGCGCGACCTTCTTGCCTGACTGGGCCATGCTGACCGCTAGATTGGCCGCGATCGTCGACTTGCCATCCCCGGGCACGGGGCTGGTCAACTGGATCACCTTGATGTCCCCAGCTCGGTTGTTGAAATAGAGCCCCGTTCGCACTCCGCGGAATGCTTCGCTTTGTTGAGCCTTGCTTCGGTGCAGGGTGACCACCGAGAGATCGACATGGTCATCCTTGCGGTCGCTATTGCTGATTTTGCCCAGCGGGATGTGTCCCAGAATGGGCACCGCCAGTTCGGCCGCAATCTCGTCGGGCGATCGGAACGACCGGTCGACCGATTCCAGAAGATAGGCCAAGGCGGAGAACAGAAGTCCTCCCAGCAGAGCCCCGGCCAGCAGATACCTCAGCGAAAAGGGTCCGGAGTATTCGCCGATCGACGAGATCTCCAGTCGCTTCATCGACTTGCGGCCATAATCGGGGATCAATCCGATTTTCGCGATGGCTTCGTCCAACTGTTTGCGGAAGGCGCCGGTCGATTCCAATTCCAGATTCAGTAGTTTGTTTTGTGCGATGGAGCTTTGCAGTTCCTGTGACATCTTGGTCTGTTCTTGAGCCGCAGCGAGCAATTTGTCACCTTCGCGAGAAAGAGTGGCAAGCTGTTCCTGGAGTCCTCCGATGACGGTCTTAAGCTGATCGCTGGGGGAACTGGGGCCGACTTCGAGGGCCCGTAGGGAACTGAGCAGTTCATCGCGACGGCTCTTCTCCCGCTCGCGAACATCGGCGACCAATTCTTCGAGCGCCTTGATGCGCTTTTGGAGTTCGATCACCTGGGGGTGACCTTCCCCGACGGTCCCAAGGAGCGAATTCAATTCCGCTCGCAAAGGAAAGATCGATGTGTTTTCGATCCTCTCCGCCTCGCTGGCAGCTCGCTCGCGACTGAGGATCTCCATCGAAAAGCGGGAATTCGCCAGTTCGTTGTCCCGACGCATTCCTTCGTTCACCAGTTCAGAAAGCATCAGAAGAATTTCTTCGGGACGGCGCTGTGCCTCGTTCGCTTCCCTCGCCTGCTCCAGTGCCGCTTCAATCTTGTTCATTCTCATGGCGTTGATTGCCTTTTGAGAATTGATCGCCAGAAGGGCGGCGGCGTAGGGATCGCTGCCCTCTTCGCCGTTGTAGATCAGCGCACTTTGCTTTCGAAATT
>JBJSWM010001198.1:0-4072 GCA_046085865.1 Pirellulaceae bacterium | reverse complement strand
CCCGCGTAGCGCCACAGCTCCTTTCCAGAACTCAGGTCGTGCCCCGTGGTGCAGTCGGCGCCATGCACCAACAAAAACCTCTCATCCCCCGCCGCATAGATAAATGGGGAAGCATACGAGTGCTTGCACTCGAAATCAGCGTCGGTGATCCGATCCACCTCCCACACGGTAGCGCCTGTCTTCTTGTCCAGCTTGATCACCTTCCCCGTACGCACCCCATCGCCTCGCGTCATCGGTCCATGAATCAGCTGCAAGTACAGATGGTCGCCATCCAAAGCGGGCGTCGACGTCATGCCGAACTGAATATCGATCTTGCCAAACCGCTCATTCAAGTCGCTCTTCCAGATCTCCTTGCCATCGAGGTCCAAACAAGCCAGGATGCCGGTAGAGAAAAAGACCCACAGATGCTCGCCGTCAGTGCACGGAGAGGGCGATGCCGAATTCCCTTCACCCGCACGCGCGTCCTGGTTGCCACTGGCCACCTTGGTGTTCCAGAGCACCTTGCCATCGGCTGCCGAAAGCGCTAGGACCACCAGATCATCACCTTGAGCCGAGGTCACAAAGATCCGGTCCCCCCAGACCACCGGTGTCGCGCCACCCTGGCCCGGCATCGGGCTCTTCCAAAGAATGTTCTTCTGGGAATCCCAGCGTGCTGGAATCGAGGCACCGACCGAGCTGCCGTCGTTGCGAGGCCCGCGCCACTGCGGCCAATTCTCGCTCCATCCAAACGACTGGAACAACAAAACCTGCGCAGCCCCCAACAAGCTCGACCACACACCTACTGCGGAACGCCGAATCATCTGCTACTCCCTGTCGAAAAACAATCGTCACTTGATTGCGTCGATTCTAATCTCTCGCCACCGACCATGGCACACGCTGTCATGGGGGCGCCGGAAGCGAGCCCAGCTCCCGGCAACAGACGCTCACCTACGACACCAGCGAAGGGATCACTTGGCCGCGACTGATCGGGAACGGCCGCCCCTCAATGTCGCGCAAAATCGTATCAGGCTCAAATCCCAAGCAATGAAAAACGGTGGCCATGTAGTCGCAGGGCCTAACCGGCTGGTCCAACGGCTCGGCGGCATCCTTATCGGATCTCCCATGGACGATGCCACCACGAATCCCGCCACCGGCCAGCGCGATCGAGAAAACATTGCCCCAATGATCGCGACCGGCCTGCGCGTTGAACCGTGGCGTATGACCAAACTCAGTCACCAAACAGACCAGCGTCTGCTCCAACAACCCTCGCTCTTCCAGATCGACGATCAACGTCGAGTAAACCTGGTCCAACACAGGGACCAACCAGCCTTTCAGGCTTTCGTTGTGCTTCTCGTGCGTGTCCCACCCGCCACCATTCGGCTTGTTCTTGTCGACCGGTGCCCACTGCACCTGCACCAGCGGCACCTCCGCTTCAATCAACCTTCTGGCCAGCAGCACGCTCTGCCCGAATCGATGCCTTCCATATGCATCGCGCATCGCATCGGCCTCGCGCCGAAGGTCAAATGCGTCTCGCGCCCTACCCCCGGCCAGCAGCTCGATCGCCTGCTGCTGATGCTTGGCTAGCGGTTGTCCCTCCGCCAACCGCTCCAGTCGATCCGCCTGCCGGTTGAATCGATCCAGCAACCCTCGCCGCTCTCCCATCCGATCCAAAGTGATCTCTGACGGAAGTGCCCCTCCTGGGACTCGAAAATCCTCCAGCGACGGATCGCAATCGATCAACCAGGGATCGTACGACCTTCCCAAAAAACCAGCATCCGTACCGGGCCAGGGATCTTGACCGTTGTTATTGGCCATCCGCATCGGCAACGAGATCGCCGCCGGGATGCCATGCTGGGAAGCCCTCAGCGCACGGACCATCCCACCCAGACACGGTGCGTCGTTCGGACGACCGGGAGGCGCGTTCTCGCGATTGAGTGGCGAGTGGGGGATTCCGGTCAGCATCTGGTAGCCACTGGTCGAGTGGGCATTGTCGCCCGTCACCATGCTACGAATCACTGCCATGCGGTCGGTTAGCTGGGCGGTCCGCGGCATCAATTCGCCAACCAGGAGTCCTGGAGTCTTCGTCGGGATCGCACCGAACTGGCCCCGAATCTCTTCGGCCGCCTCCGGTTTGGGATCGAATGTCTCATGCTGCGGCAGCCCGCCCGACATGAAAAGAACAATCACCGACTTCGCCTTCCCCAACCCCTCTCCGCGCGCCCTTCGCTCCAACAACCCACCCAGACTCAAGCCCCCCAGGCCAATCCCTCCCACCTGCAGCCATTTGCGCCGTGAGCAATTGCCCATCTTCCCGTCCACCCCTTGCGTTGCACTCCCCATCGCCATCTACCTCGCACGTGATGAACCGCTGAAGGAATTCCTTGAGTTATAATCGGTAGGAGACCGCAACCACAACACAATGCCTCACACGAACCCAAGAACGGCCACCCAATCGCCTCTGCGATCGGCAACCCGCCACCTGTTCAAGCATCCGAAACGCCCCCGACTGTTCCTCCAGTAACCCCGATCTTCCCAAGCCAAACGACCATGGACTGGAAACAGCGACTCTTCGACAGCTATCTATCAACCGGCCAGACGCAAGCCCCGCATGATCTCGCCCGCCAGCCCAACCCCTACATCGATCAACTGATCCGCACGCACGTCCCCAGCGATCGAAACATCGCCATTCTCGACATCGCTTGCGGACACGGGCGGCTGCTATTTCAGCTAAAGTCGAAGGGCTACCTGAACCTCTCAGGTGTCGATGTCTCCAAGGAACAGGTCGACTTGGCCCATCAGCTAGGCATCCCGCTAGTGACCTGCGGCGATCTCTTTGATTATCTCAAGACAGTTCCCGACCAATCCCAAGATGTCGTCTTTCTGATGGACATCCTGGAACACCTCTCTCCCCAAGAAACGCTCGATCTTCTCGACGGCATTCACCGGGTGCTGAAGTCATCGGGACGATTGATTGCGCATGTCCCCAACGGCGAAGGGCTGTTCGCGATGCGCGTCCGCTATGGAGATTTTACCCATACCCAAGCCTTCACTCAGCAATCGATCTCCCAGGTTCTTAAAGCCTGCCACTTCGATCAGATTGCTTGCCATGAAGACAAACCACTGGTTTACGGTCTGAAAAGCTTCCTTCGTCGGGTCCTGTGGGATCTGCTGACGGTCCCCCATCGATTGCTGCTTGCCGCCGAATCGGGAACGTTCTCCGGGATCCTGTCTCAGAATCTTCTGGTGACAGCGATTCGCCCCTGACCAGGCCTACGATTCCCGCTATCGATCCACTTGGCCACCCGACTTCGCCTCGATCTCCCGGGCCCGATCCAACTGCTCCATCGTCCGCCGCTGGGGATCGACCATTCGCTTGCTCATCATCTCCATCACCTGCTTGGAATCGATCCGCCAAGGTGCCCTCACATCCTTTCGCACCAGTGTCAGCGAGTCGACGGTGATATCTCCTCCGTAGCGACAGAAGATCCGAATCTTCCCCTCGATCTTGACTCGATTCTCCTTGGCCATCGACTCCAAGTGCCGCTCGTACTCCATCAATCGATCGGTCTCCTCTTCCGACATAACGAATCGCCTTGCTGGATTCTGGACATCCAAATCGGACAGCTCCCGCCACACCTCATCCGGGCTTTGCCCACCGTCGTCCAGATGGCCGGCTACGAGGATCTTCTTTCCATCCAAAAGGATATCGAACTGCACCACACGCCCAAGATTCGCGCGCAAGGCCATCGCTTCACCGCAGATCCAGAGCAACATCCATAGAATCGTTCGCCTGCCCCACATCGCGCACCCCGCCTTCGAATTCCTGAGAGCTGTTTCGAATAGTACCGCTATTCTAATGCCTTCCCAAATCGGCATTCCACCTGCCGCTAAATCTCAAAGGAGGATTAGACCAGGGAGTTCTTTGCCCTCCATCAGGGAGGGTCGCTGAGGAGGAACGACGAAGCGGGGAGGGGGATAGCGCATGAGTCCTTTCGGGCAGAAATGGTCCGCGATGGATGGAGCGGAAAGAGAAGGCCCTCCCCGCTCGTTCCTCGCGACCCTCCCAAGGGGAGGGTGAAATCCATCGCAAGCA
>JBJSWM010001197.1:0-362 GCA_046085865.1 Pirellulaceae bacterium | reverse complement strand
GCCTTGTCCAGCTTGCTACCCGCTTTCTCACCGGCCACCAAGTAGCTGGTCGATTTCGACACGCTAGACGCAGCCTTGCCTCCCAGCGCCGCGATCGTTTGATGGATTTTATCTCGAGAGTACTTGGTCAGCGTTCCTGTGACTACCCAGGTGGTGCCAGACCACGGGCCATCTCCAGGAATCACTGACTCCTTAGGTTGCTCCAAAAGCACTCCCGCTTCGCGCAGCTGACGCATCGTCTCGAATCCCTCTTCCCCATGAAGATAATCGTAGACGCTCTGCGCGATGATCGGTCCGATTTCCGGGGTGCTGGCCAGTTGCTGCACGGAAGCATCCTGAAGGGCATCGATCGATCGAAAGCG
>JBJSWM010001196.1:0-2555 GCA_046085865.1 Pirellulaceae bacterium | reverse complement strand
CGGCAGTGCCATTCGTACCTGACACCTTTTTGCTATACGATTCGGTGGTACTTGCGATACCACGCCACAAATCGCTCGATCCCCTGTTCGATCGTGGTCGAAGGTGAAAAGCCAAAGTCACGCTGCAAGTCATCGATGTTGGCAAAGGTTGAAAGGACATCCCCAGGCTGCATCGGCAGCATCCTCTGGACCGCCTTTCGCCCTGTGGCTCGTTCGATCTGCTGGATGAACTCCGACAGCTTCACTGGCCGATTGTTGCCGATATTGTAGATACGGTAGGGTGCATTGCTGGTCGCTGGATCAGGTCGCTCGCCATCCCACTGCGAATTCGGCTCCGCAGGCCTGTCCACCATCCTCACCATCGCCTCCACCACATCATCCACATAGGTAAAATCCCGCTCCATCAACCCATGGTTGTAGACATCGATTGGCTTTCCCTGAAAGATCGCTTCGGTGAACTTGTAGAGCGCCATATCGGGACGCCCCCAGGGGCCGTAGACGGTGAAGAATCGCAGACCGGTGGTGGGTAGGCGAAACAGATGGCTGTAGGAATGAGCCATTAGTTCGTTTGCCTTTTTGGTCGCGGCATAGATGCTGATCGGATGGTCGACATGCTGCTGCACATCGAACGGCTGGCTTCGATTGGCACCATAGACGCTGCTGCTGCTGGCATAGAGCAAATGTTGCACCTGGTGATGACGGCACAGTTCCAGGATCTGCATCATCCCAACGAGGTTGGAATCGACGTAGGCTCGCGGGTTGTCCAGCGAATAGCGGACACCGGCCTGAGCCGCTAGGTGAACGACGAATGGGAAATGATACCGCTGAAAAAGTGATTCCAGACCATTGGCATCGACCAGATCCATCGGTTCGAAGTGGAATCCCTCCTGCGATGCAATCTGCGCGATTCGATCCTGCTTTAGCTTGGGATCGTAATAGGCATTCAGATTATCGATCCCTACGACTTGCCACCCGTCCTCCAGCAGTCGCTGGGACAGGTGAAAGCCGACGAAACCTGCAGCGCCGGTCACCAGGACCGGTCCCCGAAGCTTGCTCATCCTTCCCTCCCCTCTTGCTGAAACTAGGGAACGAAAGCAGATTTCCTTCTCGGTCGCGGCAATCGATCTCCAGATGCTCAGGAAAAACGGTATCGCTCCCGAAAACCTGGATCGTCGCTCCAGAAAGCTCTTCCATCTTGACGATTTCCCGCCGCTTCCGATTGCTCAGATAGGACGCCACCTGCTCATTGACACGCACCGACACGCGAGACACGGCGGGGACCTCGCACGCCAGCATCAGCAGGCGAGTGACTTCGATCGCCATGCTCTCGGGAGTCTTCACCAGCGCTTTTCCCTGACAGCAGGGGCAGTCGTGGTAGACGCTTTTTTTAAAGCTGGGGCGAATCCTCTGGCGCGTCATTTCGATTAGGCCGAAGGGACTGGTTCGAAGGATCTTAGTCCTGGCCCGATCGCGTTTCATCGCATCGCGAAGCGCCTTCTCGACCCGCCTCCGATGCGACTCCTTCCGCATATCGATGAAGTCATTGACGATGACCCCACCGAGATCGCGCAGCCGCAACTGGCGGGCGATTTCTTTGGCGGCCGTCACATTCACCTGGACCGCAGTCTCTTCCGCCGAATCATCGGTGCGGAAATTGCCGCTGTTGACATCGATCGCCACCAGCGCTTCGGTGGAGTCGATGACGATCGATCCACCACCCTTCAGTGGCACCTTACGATTGTGGATCCGCGCAATCTCCTCTTCCAGCTGGTATTTATGGAAGAGCGGTTCGCGGCCATCGTAGAGTTTCAACCGGTCGGCGAATTTGGGCATCACCAGTTCCACGAAACCTCGTGCACGCTCGTAAGCTTCCGGATGATCGACGAGGATCGTATCGATATCCTCGGTGAACGTATCGCGGATGGTACGAATCATCATGTCGCTCTCTTCGTACACATCGCCGGGCCCTCCCCCCTGCTTCAATCGCTTGACGATCGCCTTCCAAAGACGCAACAGGTAGGCGATATCTCGCGAGAGTTCTCTACGGGTGCGATCCTGTCCGGCGGTGCGAACAATGAATCCAAGCCCCTTGGGAGGCTTTAGTTCAATTAGCATTTTCCTCAGCTTCAGTCGCTGATCTTCGTCTTCAATCTTACGACTGACTCCCACCCGCCCCAGCGCGGGCATCAGCACTAGATAGCGACCAGGAATGCTGATGTAGGTCGACAGCGTCGGTCCCTTGGTACCAATCCCTTCTTTGATCACCTGAACCAGAACCTCGTCCCCTCGGCGAAAAATTTCCTGAATTGGTGGCTTGAAGCGTGGACGGCCACTTCTGGGATGTTTGCCTCGCTGGCGATCCCGACCGCCTGACGAACTGGATTCCTTTCCTTCCTCTCCCTCTTCCCCGCTGTCGTCTATATCCGAATAATGACCATCGAGAATCTCTTCGGGGTCGTAACCTGCCTGTCGGAAATACTGTGGCTCGATATCACTAATATGCAGGAACCCGTTTCGACCGACACCAAAGTCGACAAACGCCGCCTGAATACTCG
>JBJSWM010001195.1:0-2240 GCA_046085865.1 Pirellulaceae bacterium | reverse complement strand
CAACATGCACAGCAGACCCCGGTCCACGAACCACTCGATGCCGACGCAGGGCCCTGGGTTCAAGCACAGATCGACAGGGCAGTGGCGTCAACCGTGGGGGCATGGCATGAGACGTTCGGGCCGCAGGTTGCGGCTATTCCTGCGACAACATCCGTCGAATTGGAACTGCGCTACCGTGGGTCGGACAACAGTCTCTTGATCCCCTGGAATGCGTCGGTCGAAGAGGCTCGCAACGCGTTCGCGACCAGGCATCAAGAAATCTTTGGTTACGCTCGCCCAAATCACCCAGTGGAATGGACCGCCATCCACACCACTTCATCCGATACCCAGCCATCCTCAGAACCCTTGCCAGCCAAACCTGCCGGCCCGTGTGCTCCGAAGCAGATTCGGACGACCAGACTGTTCTCCCGGCAACAATGGCAGGAAGCCTGGGTGTTGCAACGCAGCGCCTTCGTGCCGAATTGCCCCCTGGATGGACCAGGGCTGATACTTTCGTCCGGCCATACCACCATTGTCGATGCAGGATGGACCGCTCACTGCGACTCGACCGGCATCCTCTATCTTCGCCGCATCAAGGATGCTCGGGATGCGACAACTGCCAACGCGGTCGGAAACTCCGACGCAGAACTGCTTCCCGAAGTGGTCGCCTATCGGCTGGGGTCGATTGCCGAGCAGATGGGACGAGTGCTGCAGCAGACGGCCATGAGCGTCAATGTGAAAGAACGCAAGGACTTCAGCTGCGCTATTTTTACTGCGGACGGACAACTGGCAGCCAACGCACCCCATGTGCCTGTGCATCTGGGGGCGATGAGCGATACCGTGCGCGAGATGATCGCAAAGTTCCCCGCCATGCACCCTGGCGACTCCTATCTAACCAACGATCCCTACTGCGGTGGCTCCCATCTGCCAGATATCACCGTTGTCTCTCCCGTCCATAACTCCATGGGAATTCTGCGGTTTCTTGTTGCCAACCGTGCGCATCATGCGGAAATCGGTGGATTGTCCCCAGGATCAATGCCCCCAGGAAGTCGCTGCCTGGAAGACGAAGGGGTCATCCTGCCACCCCAGCCGCTGATGGAGCAAGGCGCTTTGCATCCAGCAATCATTCAACAACTGCAGCACGCAAAGTACCCGTCTCGCAACCCAAAAGAGAACATCGCCGACCTCCTCGCTCAGCACGCCGCCAATCAGCGAGGTGTCCGGCAACTTCAGGACTGGATGGAAACATGCTCCTGGAATCGCATCGAAGAATCGCTGGAAGCTGCCAGAGCCGCGGTGCAGAAAAAGACCAGTCTCTGGATCGACAGCCTTCCCGACCGCACGATGCAGTGGACCGATTCACTCGACGACGGAAGCGTGGTCTGCGCCACCATCCGCAAGCAGCCTGGAGGAATCCTCGAGCTTGATTTTCACGGGACCGCAGGAGTTCATCCCAGCCACTACAACGCCAACCCGTCGATTGTGCACGCCGCTGCGCAGTTCGTTATCCGAGCATCGATTGCGGACCAACTGCCGCTCAACAGCGGCCTGTCCCGCTGCTTGCGGCTAATCATTCCCCATGGGCTTTTGAATCCCCACCCAGAAAATCCAAGGGGAAAATCTCCCGCAGTCGCCGCTGGGAATGTCGAAACCAGTCAACGCGTCGTGGATGTAATTCTGGGGGCTCTAGGAAACCATGCAGCCAGCCAGGGGACGATGAATAATTTTCTCTTCGGCAACGAACGGTTCGGGTACTACGAAACGATTGGTGGCGGCGTTGGTGCCGCGGAAGGCTATCAAGGCGCCTCAGCCGTCCATTCCCACATGACCAACACGCGACTTACCGACCCGGAAGTCTTGGAGGCACGCTACCCGATTCGGATGCTTCGCTTTGCGATTCGTCGCGGCAGCGGAGGTGATGGGCAATGGCCTGGTGGCGATGGGATGATCCGCGAGTTTCTCTTTCTGGAGCGATTGACCGTCACGATGATCGGCAATCGGTATGGTCATTGCCCACCCTACGGTGCAGAAGGTGGTGCACCGGGGCAAGTGGGAGAAATCTGGTTGGTCAGGGAGAATGGGGAGCCGACTTTAATGCCAGGCCGATGCCAGATGGAGCTGCAGTCGGGCGATCGATGGAAAATCTGCACGCCAGGTGGTGGCGGATTCGGCACCAAGTGAGTTTGTTCATCGCCTGCACGGCATTGCAAGAGTTGTCGTAAAACAATAAAAAAACCCGTGCTGTTTCTTAAAAACGGCAC
>JBJSWM010001194.1:0-2388 GCA_046085865.1 Pirellulaceae bacterium | reverse complement strand
ACGTTGTTGGAAGATTTTCTCCACGAACCTCCCCCGATGCTGCGGAATTGGTTTCCGCCATCGAAAAGGCGCTCGGCAAGTAAGCTGTTGGTGAGCCAAAATCGATGCTGAACGAACGGGCCCCTGAAGAGGGGGCCCGTTTTTTTATGGAAGCTTGAAAAATAGAAGGGGAGTTTGGGCTGCCGAGCGACTTTGATGCAGGACGAGGAGACGAGTTGGATGAGCAACCTGGGGCCGGTGGCCGAAAGCATCGATTGGAGTCGAGTGGTGGAGGAAAACCGCCGCTGGCTGACTGCGGTGCTGCGCGCCCGGTTGGGTGACGTCAACGCAGTGGACGACGTGCTGCAGGAGGTCGGTTTGGCGGTTTTGAATCAAACCAAGCGTCCCACCGAACCCCATAAAATCCCCCCATGGCTGTATCGAATCGCTCTCCGCAAATCGGTCGACTATCGGCGTTCTCAAGGTAGACAACGACGCTTGCAGGATGTTTATCGTGAGCGGCTTCCCAGGGACCATCAGCCGGAAGCTTCTGAATGGCTGATGCAATTAGAAGACCAAAATCAGATTCGCAGCGCCCTGGATCGGATTGGTCAAGCCGACCGGCAGTTGCTTGTGCTGAAGTATGGGGAGCGATGGAGTTATCAGCAGATCGCGGCGCATTTGGGATGCACCGTCAAGACGATCGAATATCGGTTGCTTCGAGCGAAGGAGGCGCTCCGCGATCAGATGGAAGGCATGATGCGAAGCGAGGTGAAGCGATGAAAGAGACGATGAGAGAATGGCAACTGGAGTTGCAGAGATTAGTCGATGGGGCATTATCGACCCAGGATCGATCGGTGCTGCTTCGAAGGATTGATGAGAGTCCAGAGCTTTGGCGAGTGGTGGCGCTGCAGTTCCTGGAGGACCCGGCATTGCGGAGCGCGTTGGGGACGGATGTGATTGGAGCGCCGCGGGGCGCTTCGATCGACATGCAGGGCGATGCGATAGAAGATGCAGTTGCGTCGAAAGGCAGCTTTACCGAGACTCGCAGCAACCATCCGCTAGTCAGCGAACCTGCAACAAAAATCCCGACCAGTGCTGAGGCAAATGTCCCTCGAGGTTGGGCGGCGGCCAAGTGGCTGGCAGTGGCCGCGACCTTCTTTGCGATTCTTGGGGCCTATCAAGCTGGCAATCGCGCTGGCAATCAAACTGGTCGTGGGGGTATCGATCGACCAGTCCCGCAGCAATCGGGGCTCGCACAGTCTTTCATGAAGCCAGAGGGTCGCTTGCTGATGCCGGTGGGGGATTCCTCAGAGAATATGTTGGAAATACCTGTCTTCCAGGTGCCACAGATCGACCCATCCTGGGTCCAGGCACCACTACCAGAGAAATGGGAGAGTTATCGCGAAGCGCTTCGGCGCGATGGTCTGGATCTGCAGCTGGAGACGGAAGTGATCGAAGGCAAGTTGCCGGACGGCAGGCATCTGATTGTTCCGGTGCGCAGTGTGCGGATCGAACGGCGTGGGCTGTGAGTCGGTGATTGTTAGGCTGAATTTGGTGAAGAGAATTCAACGAGCGATTGGGTGACGTTTTTTTTGAAGGGAGTTTTCGATGAAGAAGTGGTGGTCGCTGAAGGCAGTCGCTTTGGTATGTGGATGCCAAGCGGTTGGGGGGGTCTGCAGGGGGCAGGAGACGGTCGAGACCCAGACCCAGACGCAGGTGCAAGTCCAAGTGGTAGGCCAGGGTGATGGGGATGGCTCCAAGAAGTCCGAAGTGCGAGTGGTTCAGGTTCAGTCAACGAAGCCTGAAGAAGTGGTGGCTCGCATCGACCAGATGCTAAAAGACTCGGGGCTGGATGACGAAGCCAGGAAGAAGGTGGTCGAGCAGGTCAAGCAGTTGGCAGCGAAGGCCCCCGGGGGACAGCCGATGGTGATGGCTGTCCAAAGCCGCAAGGGGGAGGGAGCTGCGAAGGAAGGCAGAGCGCCCGAGGTCCAGGTGCAAGTCCAGGCGGTCCCCCAGGTCCCACAGCAGAACGAGGCAGTGGAGTCACAGCAGATGGTTTTCGTCGATGAAGACGGAAAGCAGCATACGGTGCAGGTCATTCGCAAGGGAGCACCGCAGATTCAGGGTGGACGGGTGCAGGTGCAGATGATTCCCCCCGCCCGCGGTGGCAACGCGCCAGCAGCCGTGCCGCAAGTGCTCCCACCGCTTCCCCCCATGGCTCCCGGAAATGTGCAGGCGATTCCACTCAACGTTCCAATGATGGGACAGGGGCTCCCGCTTCCAGCTCAGATTCAATTGGGACAAGCGATCCAGGTTGGCAATCGCTTTGCATTAGGCGTCTCCTTGGAGCCACCTGCTGAGGATGAATCGGCCCCTGGCTTGGTGATCAAGGAAGTCATGGAAAAC
>JBJSWM010001193.1:0-2755 GCA_046085865.1 Pirellulaceae bacterium | reverse complement strand
CTCATGGCGGCGAGGGTTTTTCGTGCGCCGTTAAAGGTTATGGCAGCATCCACCCGACCGCGAACACACCGGTACCAAACGTCGATCGGAACATCGTCTTTTTCGAGCACGAGCCCGTAGCGTGTGTGAGCCGGTCTTGGAACGATCGACCTCATCGTCCAAACGAGTCCGATGTGACGCTTGGCGCCCGACAGCATCCACCCGACCGCGAACACACCAGAACCAAACTTCGATCGGAACATAGTCTTTTTCGAGCACGAGCACGAGCACGAGCACGAGGAAGAGGAAGAGGAAGAGGAAGAGGAAGAAACCCGAACTGGGGCATCGACGGAAGAGAACTTCAAGCAGCGGAATGACGGCAAAATGACAGGATGCAGTGGTGCGAATGAAGAAAACGCAGTGCTGCGCACTGTCCAGAAATGGCCGATCCTCGCAATAGAAAATCAGGGGGTTGCCACGACGTTTGGAATGGGAGCCAGCAACGATTCGGGGATGTCGAATGCCATGAAAAGACTCTCCCTGGCCGCTTCAAAGTCATTATCGAAACTGACGATCAGGGTGCGAGACGTCGGATCGGAACTGGGGTGCCATGCCAGCCCCTCGGGTTTTTCGGGAGCCTTCTGGCCGCTGAAACCGTAGATCGGATCAAGCAAATCAATCACCAGACGCTTGCTGGCGATCCGGAGCGACTGCGGCTTGGTCCAAGGATCCAGTCGCTCGATCGACTGGACAGGCGAAGCATCGGAAAAATCAGCCAGATAGATCCGCTTGTACTTCGCTTCCGCTCCCACCTCTCCATCCCGCTCCAGAATCAAAAAACGATCTCCATCCACTGCAAGAATCTCACTGATTCCGCAGGATCGATCTTCGAGTGGATAGAGCTGCTGGACTGGAAGCGAATCGGACTGCTGGAGATTCCAGTGCAGAACGCGGACGAATCGCCCATAGCGTTTGTCTTTCACGGGCTGGCTGTCCTGCACTAGCGGTCCCTGCATGATCGCCGTCAGGCGTTTCCCATCGGCGGAAACCGCCAGGCCCTCCAATCCACGGTTGGGGACAGTCCCTTCCGCCGCGGCTGCCAGGTCATCCCCGCGATACAGCGAAAAACCAGGAGGGATCGGGAGGCTGGCCACCCAACGCCCCGCTCCATCAAATCGATCGACCGACGGGCCATACTCTTCGGAAATCCAAAGCGATGCTTCAGGCCCGATTCGAAGCCCCTCGGGGTCGAGCGCTTGGCCACGCGAAGCCCCTGGCGGTGTGAGGGACTTCAGCGCACCAAGGCATGGCTTTCCTTCCCGAGTCAATGGAAGCGACTCGATCACACTGGCTTTCAGTTGCCCATTCTGTCGGTCCAGTTGCAACCGTAGCTGGTGGACACGACAGGGGTAACTGGCAGCACCATCGGCAGGTCCCCGATCGGAAAGCACCCAGTAATTCGCGTCGCCAGACAAGCCTTCTGAACCGGGGATCCGTTCGATCGCAGAAAAACCACCCAGCTGACTGATCGGCGTCCCTTCTTCCAGGGTTCCCTCCCAACCCGTCCGGTCGCGGGTATCCCCAGGAAGCGCGGCGGTGCCGACTAGAGAAGCCTTGGGGATCTGCTGCGCTTCCGCGATTGCATAAGGATTGGCGAAACCGACCGCCACCAAGCCCCATCCGAACCTTCTGATGCGATGCATCATGATCCCCGCTACCTCCCATCGTTCAGCCAACCGCCTGCAATCGATCCCTGGCCCACACTTGGCATCCTGCCTGACGCTCCCAGCGTAACCTGCGCCCATCCAGAAACTCAAAGAGCCGCTCGATGCGATCGAACGGCTCCCCAAGTCAATGTGCTACCCGCTATCCAGCCTACTGCTCAATCGTCGCAATGTCGGCGAAGTCTCTGGTGCAAAGCGCAACCAGCGACTTAGGATCGATCGACGCTGCATAGAACTGCACCGATCCGTCGGCCATCAAGAAATTGGCCCCTCCGGTATGGAACGCATAGATCTCACTGTCGTTGGTGCAGTTCATCGTGCAGGTTCCCTGCATGGTGACATTGCCCGAGCTGGAGGTGCTGTTGGCGATCCCAAGTCGGCTGGATCCATCGATGCTAAAGCCACCGTTGATATCGGCCCATCCCCACCCGTCTTCGGTGAAGACCGTTCCTTGAGCGATGCTGCCAGGCCGTGGATTGGTCGCTTTCTTGCCACCGATGAAGATGTTGGGGCGGCCAGCATCTTCTGAGGCCAGCGCGGTGTTGGAGAGACCATCGGTGATGAAGGCTAGCTTCACCCCCTGAGGTCCACGCCCCAGAGCCCCCAGCACTTCGCGGGTTCCCAAAGACGGCAGCCCCGCGACGGTGAACATGGCGTTGCGGACTGCGTTGATCGAACCGTAATCGCTATAACCCCAACGCGGCTGATCGCTTCGAAGGTTCTTCGTCACGTTCGCGTAGAGATTCGAAGCCGGAACCGCTCGTTCTCCCGGTGCCGATGGGCACAGGTAGGTCGCGATCTTGGTCGTGGTGAATGGATCGTTGACCGGGGCGAACCAGGGAAGCCCCATCTGGTAGCCATTGGCCACATTCGTCTGCGCGATGTACGGCAGAATCATCGACAGCCACGACTGCTGGAAGATCTGTGGGCTACTGTAATCGATACGACTGGGAGGAAATACCTTGAAGGCGCTTTCGTAATTATGCAAAGCCAGCCCCAGTTGCTTGAGGTTGTTGCTGCACTGCATGCGGCGTGCGGCTTCGCGAGCGGCC
>JBJSWM010001192.1:0-9808 GCA_046085865.1 Pirellulaceae bacterium | reverse complement strand
CTGGGCTACCTAACCTTTACCTTCCCTCAGAAGACAGCTTTCTGGAAGTCGCTGAAATCCCCGTCCTGGGCACCGGCAAACTGGACCTCAAGGGGATGCAGCGAGTCGCCCAGGAGCATTTCAGCCAAGGGTGAAAAGCGATAAAGGCCCGCTCCTTTTCACTTCTCTGACCCCTCTCATTTCTTCGTTCGGCTATGGGAGTTGGTTAATCTCACGCGAAGGCGCGAAGGCGCGAAGAAAGAAGAGTCGCAGATCCTTCATCATCGCAACTCGACCGATTCGATGCGCGATTCGACCTGTCGATGCGGTTGCCAACCAAAGGTCAAAGCCCAGAGATACAGTCGACTGAATACCCAAGAAGGAATTGCAAATTGAACGGGCCTCTCTGGCCTTGCTGGATTCAAGGCAATTGGCGGGCGTGCTTGTGTATTGAGCACTGCTAGTTCAGCTTGGTGGTTGTTGGTTTCGTCGTTCCACCCAGGACTCGTCGATCGGCACTTTCGAGGGCTCGCCCGCCAGCTCCACCACATAACGCGGCACGGCATACCCGGGCAGTTGGCTACGCAGGGCAGCCATCAGCTGCAGTCCCACCTTGGGATCGACGGCAAAGTGAGCCGCTCCGGCAACCGGATCCAGCTGATGCAGGTAATAGGGAAGCACTCCCAATTCGATCAGACGGCGATGCAGATCGACCATCGCTTCGACCCGGTCGTTCACCCCCCGAAGCAGTACCGCTTGATGCAGCAGCACCGCTCCCGCGCGCCGCAATCTCCCAATCGCCTCGGCCACCCCCTGATCCCACTCGTTGGCATGATTGCTGTGAAGGACGACGTAGGTCGGTCGCGGCGATTCGGCGATCAGCTTGGTCAGCCGCTGGGTGATCCGCGCGGGAATCAGAATCGGAAGCCGCGTGTGGAATCGCACTCGGCGGATCGATTCGATCTTTGCGATCCGCACAAACAGCTCCTCCCAGCGTGCATCAGGGAGCATCAGCGGGTCGCCCCCCGAAAGAATCAGCTCGTCGATCGAATGGTCTTCGGCCAGCCGATCGAGAACCCTCTGCCACTGGTCCAGCGACTTGGGGCCATCCTCATAGGGATAGTGCCGACGAAAGCAGTAGCGGCAGTGGATCGCACAGGCCCCGGTGGTGACCACCAAGGCTCTCCCCTCATACTTGCGAATCACCCCTTCCGTCGATACCGCCAGTTCGCCAACCGGGTCAGGCCCAAAGCCAGGGGCTGGATCGAGTTCCTGACCTTGAGCCAGGACCTGGAGAAGGAGCGGATCGTTGGGATTCCCCGGCTCCATGCGGCTGAGAAACTCCTCGGTCACCAGCGTTGAAAACTGCTGCTGGGCTCCCTCCGCCAACTGGTCCGCCATCCAGGTCAACTGCAGTCGCTCAAGCAAGTCGCGCCGACTTCGAATCGCTCGCCGCAGTGATTGGCTCCAGGCCGCCTCCTCCAGACCGTCCGAATCCGCGTCCCGATCGATCGATTCCGACTGCACGTTGGTTCCTGCTGCCCCGCCGAGGAGGCGAATGAGCCCAATTTTTCGCCCGGAAGGCAGGCCAAATGGCTTCGACAGCCTGCGTTCGGGACGCTAAACTAAATTTTCCGTTGTGGAAAATCGTTCCGGTAAGGCAACCTGCAAGGGGCCCCCGGCAAGGCATTCTATCGGTGTTTTCCTTTTCGTGAGAGATGGTCCTGTGGGTACGTACAAAACCAGCGACTTCAAAAAAGGCATCAAGGTTCAGATCGACGGCGAGCCGTACCTGATGACCGAAATGAACTTCGTCAAGCCCGGCAAGGGAAACGCTCTTTACAAGTGCAAGCTGAAGAACCTGATCCGCAATACGATGCTGGATCGTACCTTCAAAGGTGGGGACGAACTAGAAGCAGCCGACATTGAGGAAATCCAGGTCCAGTATCTCTATCGCCAGGGCGACACCTTTGTCTTCATGGACAATTCCACCTACGAGCAATACGAATTGTCGGCCGAACAGGTGGATGACAATTGGAAGTACCTGAAGGAGGCGATGGTCTGCAGCATGGTGCTTTTTAACGGCAACACGATCACCATGAGTCCTCCGAACCAGGTGGAACTTCTGGTGACCGAGTGCGATCCGGGCGCCAAGGGAGATACCGCCACCAACGTCACCAAGCCAGCTAAGGTGGAGACCGGGGCCGAGTTCATTGTTCCCGGCTTCATCAAGGAAGGGAACGTCATCAAAATCGACACCCGCACCGGCGACTACATCGAGCGGGTCAGCAACTGATCTGACTTCGAACTCCTGGACGATCCAAAGAAAAAACCTGAGCCGCTTTCGGGCGACTCAGGTTTTTTTCTCGATTAGGGTCTCGAATCTCGCAGCGTTACTGAAGGATCAGCATCCGGGTCGATTGCGGGTTGCGAATCGTCAGTCGCACCGGCTGGCCTTGGGTTGCCGCTTGATTGATCGCCGCCACCAGTTCCTGCGGACTGCGCACCCGCTTGCGGTTCACCGCGACAATTGCCTCGCCCACCATCAACTGACCCGCCAGTGGGCTGTTGCGATCGATCCGTTTGACGATCACTCCTCCGTCTTCTTCCGACAGATTGAGTTCCTCGGCTTCCTCGCGACTGATCGGCGCCAATTCGATCCCCAGTCGCTCCAGCATCCGCCCGTTGGACATGGCCACCATTTTCTCTTTCGTCTGCTCTTCGATCTCGACTCGCAGCGTCATCTCCTTGCCATCGCGAATCACCGCAAGTTCCGCGATGTCGCCGGGGGACATTGCGGCAATCTTCAGACGCAGCTGGCTGATGTCCGCGACCGCCTGTCCGTTGATCGAGGTCACGAAGTCTCCCGGCTGAACGTTCCCTTTGGCCGCCGGCCCCCCTTCAGAAACCAGTTCCACCACCACTCCTTTGGCCATCGGATCGATTCCTAAATCCCTTGCCAGTTTTTCGGTGAGATTGGCCAGCCCCAGTCCGATGAAGCCTCGCACCACATGACCTGTTTTGATGATGTCTTCCAGAGCGTCTTTGGCGGTGTTGCTGGGGATGGCGAATCCAATCCCGTTGAAGGCACCCGATCGCGAAGCGATGGCGGTATTGATGCCGATCAGCTGGCCTCGAAGGTTGAGCAGTGGACCGCCGGAGTTGCCGGGATTGATGGCTGCGTCGGTCTGGATGAAGTCATCGTACTGGGTGATCCCGCGGTCGCCTCGGTTCAACGCGCTGACGATGCCTGAGGTCACTGTTTGACTGAGGCCAAAGGGGCTGCCAATGGCAACGACCCAGTCTCCCACTTCCAACTGGTTGGAATCACCAAAAGGTGCGACCACCAAACCTTCGGACTGAATCTGAATGACGGCGATATCGCTGTCCGGATCAGAACCAACCAGTTTGGCAGGCAGCTTGCGGTCGTCGCTGAGCGTCACTTCGAGTTTCGTGGCGCCGTTGACCACATGGTGATTGGTCAGAATATGTCCTTCCTGTGTCACGATCACTCCGGAACCAAGCGATTCCCCTTGCTGGTTCTCCGGCATTTCGAAATCGAATTGATCGCCAAAGAAGTCGCGGAACATGGGCGGCAGCTCCGCCATCGGCACCTGGCCTCGCTGAGTTGGTCGTTCCACCAGCGCCTCGATTCGCACCACCGATGGTTTGAGCGCCTTGGCGACACTGCGAAATGCGGTCGACAGTTCGTCGGCTCTTACCATCAGCCCTTCCTGAGCCGCCAGGGCCGTGGCCGCCTGCTGAGCGTAGGCGATCGAAGGGCCAATCCTCGCCGGACTCCACTTCTGAAAGCCCCAGCCCCCAAGAGCCCCCAGCCCCATTCCCAAAACCAATCCCTTCCATCCCCATCTCATGCTGTAGCTCCTCACCTGCATCGATCCGTTGCGTAACCCAGCCAGTCTTGCAATAACACCTCTACCAAAACAATCGTCGGTGGGCACCTTCACCCCTGAAAAATCGAAAAAACTCTTCCTGTTCATTTTAGCGCTGGAACAAGCGGGAGAAGACGGATAGGAATCGAATCTCTGTCTTGGTGGCTAAGCGCCACTGCATGATCCAAGAACAAACGAGAAAAAAACGCCACGACATCCGATTGCCTCGCGGGATTGGGGTGCCACGGACTGGGATGCCTCGGGGATTCGGCGCGGCCCGGTCACCTTCATCGATGGATGGTGACGTTTCTTGGGGGGCTACCGAACGGGAGGAAGCTGGTCGCGGCGAAGCGAGGGTTGTCCGAGCAATAGTTCATCGATTCGGCTGGAATCGAGCACTTCGTCGGTGCTTTGCGGGTCGACCGCTCGGCAACATGCAGTCAACTGGTCGATCCACTGGTCCAGCGGATCTTCCCACGTCTCAACCGTCGATTCAAAGGGAGGGATGGAGGCTAGTTCATCCAGCAAGAGCAGGAACCGCAAGACATGACGAAAGACCACCCCTTCTTGTTTTTGAAGCCCTTTGGCGCGAATGTAGCGATGGAAATCGGCTTCGAAGTCCAGCAACTCGCCGACCACCCAGACAGGGCTGACGTGCACATCGTGAACGCCTGGAAAATCGTAGTGGAAAAGTCGCAAGAGCTTTTCGCCCAGCGTCAGGATTCTTGGTGGCGGCGCTTCCCAGGATCGCATCGGCCGCCCCGATCGGCGGTCCTGAGCCAAAAGTTCCTCTGGGGACTCCTCTTCTGCTTGGTTGCCAACCAGTTCCGAGGGAAGCGCTAGCCCCAGTTCCAGCAGACGAGGATGCAGTCGCTCGGTCGCCAGGCTCCCCAACGGCATCTCATCCAGCGAAGGGACGGGGACTAGCCGTGCGACACTGCCAGGCAGTTCCAGAACACTTTCAAACAACTGGATCCGTTCCTGCGGGTCGGCCACTGCAGCATGCGCCACCAAGAACTCGGCGTAAAGCGGGTGCATACTTCGGATCCGAAGAAGTCGCTGCAGCTTTTCCGAAGGCGCCGCCTCAATGGGCCGGTACCCTTCCAGGTCATAGCCCCGCGATTCCAAAACGATGGGAGGGATGACCGCGCCGCCCGCTTCCTGCGAGGACTCGTCGTCTTCTTCGCTATCCAAAAGTGAAAAGCCTTCTTCGGATTCCGGATCGTTCGCATCCGCACCCTCAAAATCCGACTGGCCGACTCGATCCGACCGGCCGGATCGCTCTGGACCAGCGGCGGTCAGGGGGCCTGGATCTTTGCGAGCGGAGGGGATGGTGGCGGCCGAGATGCCGAAGCCGTCCAGCAGTCCTGGTGGCGACGGCGGGGCGACGAGTGTCTCCCGTAGAGACGACGCCGGTCCGGCCTGCGGCTTGGTGGGTGGCGAATCGAGCGGCTGAGGTTTGGGGGCCAGGGCTAAGTAGCCAGCGGTCCAGAGGGTGATCAGTTGCTGGTTGAGGTATTTTTGAGCGGCTTCGATTTCCTTGGGGGTCATCAGGCGTTTGCCGACCAAGTCCCGAAGTGGCTGGACCTGAGGGTTGCGGTCAAGGCTGTAGGCGAGCATTCGCCAGGGAATGGCGCCGCGGCTGGCCAGTTGAGCGGAAGGGGCGTGCTGCAGCTTTTCAAACTGTTGCTGGTTCCAGTAGGTCTCCCCTTCACGACGTTTGGGCATCTTCTTTTTCAGCTGCTTTTTGGCGCGGATCAGATTCGGGTCCTTGGTGTCTTCCGGGATCTGATCGTACTTGGCTTTCCATTTCAGGTACTTCACGTCGTCTTCGTGCGCCAGAGCAAAGACGAAGCCCTCGCGATCGTATTGCGGCCGACCGGCGCGACCAAAGATCTGATGCGCACTGCTCGGCTCGATCAGCACCCGTTTGCGTCGGGGCCCCTTGAGCAGCGTCGGGAGGACTACCGAGCGTGCGGGCAGGTTGATTCCTGCAGAAAGGGTTTCGGTGCAGACGGTGACGCTGAGCAGTTTTTCCTGGAAGAGGGTTTCGCAGATACGGCGGTACTGCGGAAGGATTCCCGCGTGGTGGATCCCGACTCCACGCTGCAGCAATTGCCGGATGCGCGGCCCAGCGCCTTGGGTAAAGTCGAACGCCTCCAGCCTCTTGGAGAGGATCGCTTGGCGTTCTTTGTCGATCATCTTCTTCCCCTTCAACCACTCGGCGACCTGCCAGCATTGGTCGCGGTTGAAGCAGAACAGAAGAGCCGGGGTCCGACGGGTCGGTTCATCTCCCTCGGCCATCCGTTCCATCTGTTCATCCAGCATCGCATCATCGACCCACCAGAATTGCAACGGCACCTTCCGCTCTGTCCCCTGCACCAGTTCCAGCCGCCTTCCGTGAGCGCGGGCCAGCCACTGACGGAACGGTTCGCTATTGCCCACGGTCGCAGAAAGAAGCAAGGTGCGAACATGCGAAGGTAGCAGGGCCAGACTGAGCTCCCAGACGATGCCGCGTTCGGGGTCGTTGAACGAATGGAATTCATCCATCACCACCGCATGCACATCGTTCCAAGTAAAGGCTTCTGGATGAAGCAACCGATTGAGAAGGATCTCCGCAACCACAACCAGCACGGGAGCTTCGGGATTCACGCGGCGATTGCCGGTGACCAGTCCAATCTGATCGGGTGAAAACCCCCATCGCACCGCCGCCTGCTGCAGCTCGATCAACTTCTGATCGGTCAGCGCAATCAGCGGAGTGGTGTAGTAGCAGCGTCTTCCCGTACGCAACGATTCATACACCGCCGCTTCGGCGATCAGCGTCTTGCCCGTCCCCGTGGGGGCCGAAACGAGCACCCCTTGCTCGCTCGAAAACCACGCAAACAGGGCATCCTCCTGAACGCTGTAGGGGGCGAATGGCAGTTGTTCGAAAAAATCGGCCGCCAGTTGATCCCGATCGACCTGCTCACTCCCTGACATCGTTCGTTCCGATCTTTGTTTTTCGCACTCGGTGCTCGATCTCCTGGCATCCCCAAGAAGTCCGCTTGCCGATGGTCCAATCACCCAGCTACCATCGTAGCGGTAACGGCCAAACGATCGATAGCAGTTGTCGCCGCAGGTTCCGCGTTGGCATCATTCCAGGAGGCGATGTATTGTCACAAAGGGAGCTGATTTCCAGGTGGAGGGAGCGGTTTGAGATACCGGGGGTCCTGGAATTCCATCAGGACCAGACGCGAGGTTTTCCAAACCATCGCGTCGTATCGATTCGGACGGCCCAGGCCACAGTCACTTTCCTCCCCCAAGGGGCGCAGGTGCTGGGCTTCCAGCCTGAAGGCTGCGATCACGATCTGCTGTTCGTCAGCCAAGAGGCCGACTGGACCGAAGGGAAGCCATTGCGAGGTGGTATCCCGATCTGCTTCCCTTGGTTCAGTTCCCTGCCATCCAATCCCGCCGCCCCAGCTCACGGATGGGCTCGAAATGCCTTCTGGAATCTGATCGATACCAGGAGCCAAGCGGAGGCGATTGCGTTGGTCTGGGAATTGGAACATGAGGGCTGGCAGCTGCAACTGACGACGCATGTGGGCCAGCGACTGCGAATGGAACTGGTGGCACGATCGATGTCCGATCAACCGCAACGATGCGAGATCGCCCTGCATACGTACCTAGCGGTGAGTCGGATCGAGTCGGTGGAGGTGGAGGGGCTGCAATCGCTTCCTTACTTCGATCAACTGACGGGAATCGATCATCGGCCTCAGCAACGAGTGGTCTCGATCGACCAAGAAATCGATCGCATCTACTGGGGCGAAGATCCGCTTGGAGTGGTGGTCGACCATGGCTGGAATCGTCGAATAACACTCTCCAGTCAGGGAGCCCGCAGTGTGGTTCTTTGGAATCCTTGGATTGCCAAAAGTCGTCGCATGGCAGACTTTGGGGACAACGAGTACCAGCAGATGGTTTGCCTGGAAACGGCCAACGTTCGGCGAGCGGCTTGGGAAGTGGAGCCGCATGGGGAGAGGCGGCTGGTGCTGGAAATCGCCTGCCAGTCGATCGACAGACCAGATCGAAAGGAACGATGGTAATGCAGCCGCTTTTCGGGCTGCCACCGAAGCGCCGACTCATTTCACACGCCAAATGCCAATGCGCTATGGACACGCCCCCCTTCGATTTGGTATCGCCCCACGCTCAGAGGGTGTCCTAAAGCCAAAGGAGCTGGTCCGGCTGGCTGGGAGATCGGAGCGATCCGGATGCGAAACCGAATCGAGTCCGTTGGCTTTTTGCCTGTCGCGGGGAATCACTCTCACAACTTGGCGCGGTGGAAATGAGTCGCGATGGCCATCTCCCAGTGTCGGCGGGAATGCCACCCAACGAGGTTTCCATTTCATCGCAACAAGCCAAAGCGGAACCAAAGGGAAAGGTGATGAAGATGGAACGATGGACAGCCCACCGTCGGCGGTTTTGCCAGCTGGGGCTAGCATGGATGGGAGCGATGGGATTGCAGCGCAACGCCTCAGGACAGGATACGGGACGCAACCTTTCGTTCCGGATGGACACCGATATTTACGCCGATGTCACCAAGCCTCCACTGAAGCGGTCGACGACGCTTTTTCTGGAGGGAAGGTGCTATGACATGGAGCAATCGGACAGCCCGCAAGTGACGGTGGTCGATACGCTGCAGTCTCGCATCGCATTGCTCGATCGACTTCAACAATGCCGCACCGAAGTGGCAATGGAACAGCTGCAACTGATGATTGCTTCAGCGCGGCAACAGCTCAACCCCGAACAGGCAGCAAGGTTCGCCGAGTCGATCTCGGTGGAGGTCGATTCGGGCACCGCTGATCTAATCGTCAGCAATTCCTCGACCCTTTATCGCTGCAAGATGCAAGACCCTCCCCACGCCACGATCGCTGCGCAGTACGCAATTTTCGCCGACAGTTCGGCATGGCTCAATGCAGCCTACCCTCCCCATCTCCCACCCTACGTCCGGCTAGCCCTCAATCGCGAACTGGCGCAGCGCAGCAAAATCCCACTGGAATTGGTGCGGATCGTCCGCAACGGGCAGAAGGAGAGTCGATTGACGGTCAAGCACCTGTGCAGCGGGCAACTGGGAGCGGATGATTTGGCCAAGCAGCAAAGGATCGATGGGATGCTGGCCGAATTCAAGCTGGTCACGATCGAGGAGTTTTATCGGTCCAAAACAATCGCGAAGCGATAGCCGACCCCCTAGTCCTTCAGATACCCAATGCTGCTCTGGAAAATCCTTTGTCGGCGAGTTTGCTGATCGGATTCGGCTTCCCTCGCCTTCCGCTTCAGATCCTCCAGATTGGCCTGGCAGTAACGGCATCCAGTCTCTTCCAGATGCATGCGGATGAACTCCACCTGCTCGGCCGATAAAGCTTCCAGAAGCATCGCGCCCAGTTCCGATCGCGTGGGGCAGCTGAGTCGATGTCGACGCCAGATCTCTCCCAGACTATGAACTCCCTGGTCATGCTGCTGCGAGAGCTTCTGGAGTCGTTCCCGCAGCGCCTCATCATTGCGAAGCCGCGTTTCGATTTCCGCCATGCGAGACTCTGGAAGCGATTCGTCGAGGAAAGCGAGCAGTACCGGATCATTCAGCGGATCTTGGGAGCCCGTCATGGTCTGGATCATCCGGTCTTTTTCGATCGATCGAGGAAGAATCAACGCGAAACGAATCGTAATCGATGCTCTCGAAGGATTCCAGCTTGCGACCTATCAAAGCTCCCCCATTTCGGGCCTATCGAGCCATTCTGTGGGTCAGAGGGTCGAGTTTGAATCACTGCGACACAACCGTGCCACGCAGGATCAACCACGCAATTTGATCGGTACCGCGCGAGCCGTCCCCTCCTTCTGTGCCAGCCAACGCTTCCCAGAGGCTTTGCGATCGTCCGATAGGAATTGGAAGTTGGCAGCACCCTGTC
>JBJSWM010001191.1:0-5102 GCA_046085865.1 Pirellulaceae bacterium | reverse complement strand
GGGCGCGCCAGGTAACGCCAATCCGCCCAACCCACCGGCGGTGCCTCCCGCCGGACCACCGGGTGGCCGGCCTGCGCCCGCTTTGGCAGCAAGTCCCCGCTGCAGAGAACTGCTTTGCGCAGCCAGTGCATCCGACAGATTGTTCGCCTCGATGCTCTTGCGGTTCCCGGCGCGCTGCTGGAATCCCAGCTGCCCCGATTCTTCTCCAAGCCGCTTCAGTTCTTCGACGACGCGCGATTCCCGATCGACCGCAGAAGCACCCGGCGCGCTTTCATCCGCCAGAAATGCGGTGTACTCGGTCAGGATACCGTAGCGCTTGGCCAGATCGACCAGCAGTTTGACTCGCTCAGGCGTCTGTCCCTCCAGATCGATCTCATCGATCAGCGAAGCGACTCGTCGCGAAGCCCAAAGGGGCGCGATGAAGGCGTTCTCTTGCGGGCGCTGCGGCAATGTGAGGTCGATCGGCTCGGTCCACTCCTTGTGCTCACCCGCGACGCTGCCGCGCACCACCAGTTGAACCTGGCCCGTCCCTTGGTAACGCCCCACGATGGTCGCTTGGTCTCCCTGAAACAGATCGTAGATCTGCGCCGGTTCCACTTCGCTTAGCGTTAGCACCTTGCCAGCCGCATCCCGCAATTCCCACCGAATATCGCTTAGCGCGGGCTGTCCCAGCCTCTGCGAAAGCGCCGACACCGATGCCTCGATCGGCTCCTCGGGGGCAACAAAGTAGGTTTTGCCACGCCCATCACGGCTCAACTGGTTCAGCAATCGACTGTTGACATCATGACCGACGCCAAAAGAGAACATGCGCACCTTTCGGCTGTTCCATTGCAAGGCCTGAGCCGCGATCTTGCGAGGATCGCGCTGGCCGATGGTTGGCACCCCATCCGACAAGTGGACTAGGTAACTGGGGCGATCCGATTTCTCCAGCATCTCCAGCGCATCGCGCAGCCCCATTTCCATGTTGGTCGATCCAGAGGCGGCCAACGAACGAATGAAGCCCCGGGCGCTCTCCAGCGATGTCGCATCGGACTTTTCGACCAATGCAGGGCGAAAGGTACTGGCCATTTGATCGTAGACGACGATGCCAAAGCGGTCCTCGGGCGCCAGATCCTCCAGTACCTCCAGCAGCGCAGCCCGCGCCTGGTCGATCTTCGCGCCACGCATGCTTCCTGACTTATCCAACAGCAGGACGACGTCCTTGGGTGCCTTGGCTGCCTCTGCAAGTTTAGGGTCGGCGAAGGCTGCCTGGTCGGGATGAAAGAGCATCAGGAAGTAACCCGGCTCCTCTGGCGCAGGATGGTACGCCAGCCAGTCGGCCAGTTTGGAATGCTTGCCAGTGGAGAGAAGCAGTCGGAAGTTCGATTTGGGAACTGTCTGATCCGATTCCAATCGCACGGTGGCCGACTGCGCCGTATGTTTTTCTGTCGTGACCGAATGCGTGGGAGAATAGATGCTGGCCAGTGGTTGATCCTGCTGGATGAATGCTGTCAGGCGAACCTTTTCAATCGGCTTGATGGAATAGCTGCTGGCGCGGAGCGGGACCTGCCACTGCAGCAATCCATCGGATGACTCCAGAAGCTCCGAGTACCGTAGCGTCACCGTGCGTTCTGCGCCTGGAGGGATCGGGAAGACGCTGGTCTCCAGTAGCCCGTGACCCACCCACTGGACTAGCGCCGGATCCCGCATCCGCTGCAGGTGCCCCTGGTAGATGCGCTGCGCCTCGTCGCTCGATAAAAGCTGACCTGCCAGCTCCTTCCCATCCACCAGCATCGAAACATCCTGCACCACCGCACCGGGCGGCATCGGGAAAAGACACTTCGCTTCAATCACCCGCGGTCCTTCATTGATGAAGGTTTGACTCAGCGAGATTTGGGCGACGGAGTTGCGGATCTGCGCGTCGATCTCCAGCGACTTGATCCCATACTGGATCATCGGCGGAGGTGGGGGAGGTGGCGGCAACGGAGGATGGGGAGGAAAGGGGGGATGAGGCGGCCAAGGACGAGGCAGTCGATGATGAGCCTCCCCAATGGACTGGTCGATCAGGAAACCCTGACCCAAAGAGGCACCATGCAGGATTCCAAGCCACATGGCTAAACCAATCAGAATGGAGCCTTGCGTCAGAAACAGCCTGGGGATCGTCGACATGATGCGACTCCTTGGGATTCCATCGATCCGAAAACCAATGATGACTTCCCCCGATGAACCAGTCGCCCTCCCTTGGCAGGATGGCGTCCGTCCACGAAGAATTTCCAGCAAAGTCAACTTACCACGTCACACATCTGACCTCGATCGAGGATATCACTGGAGGGTGACTCTTGAGCGACATGACGGCGCGTGGATGATCAAGCATCTGCAGTGAAGCACGGGATGTCCACGAGGATCTGTCCCTTTCCAGCCAGCCAGACGCCAGAGCTACTGAAGAGGTTCCCAAAAAAGTCGTTCCAGGCCAACTTGGCACCGATTGGATTGCTACTTCCCCTCTCAGATCGCTAAAAAATATCCCATCGACGGCTTTGATAGCCCCCGAATAGGGTCGCCATTTCTATTGGGGGTGATCAGCCAAAGCTTGGCCGAGCCGGCGTTGGCCCCGACTAGCTTACGTGGCACGGGCGTCCCGCCCGTGCAGGAGCATTCGATCGACGCAGGAGCCGAATTTGGACGGTTCTTATTCCCGTTTGCGTCAAGCTGTCCTTACGGAGCATGATCTGCACTTGCTCGTCGATGGTTCCAAATCCGCCGCTGAGGTATCGTTGAGGTCCCACGGCGTGCGACCGAGTTTTTTTCCTCGATGCCGTTCTGATGATTCATCACCTCGAAAGGACCGTTTCATGAAGATGTCTCCAGACCAAGAGACGGTGGACGCATTTGCGCGACGTAGCGACCAACATGTGATGACGATCACGATGGCATTTGCGCTAGGGGGTGCCCTGATGGATATTGGAGCCCATCTGGTCTCATCGCTTTTCTTGAGTGGTGGGGGCGTTTCGATGCTCTGGGGCATGTGGATACCACTCTGCTTTATTACGATTCCGCCAATCCATTACCTCTGTCGGCAGGTAAGAAATTTGCAACAGCGAATCGACGCTCTGGAAGCTCGGATCGGAGAGCGTTAAACACCCAGTAGCGAAAGCATCCCGATCGGTGGCAGGGTCCGATTGGGTTGTTGCACAAGCGTCCCGACCGCGATGAGAAAGCAGAAGCCTGACAGAAAGGGTCCATCGGGCAATTCCGTGGTTCATATCCGTCCGGCCGACCGGAGTAGGCGGGATGGAGTCGTAGGGATGGGGCTACGGATCCAAGGCGTGCGTTCGATCTCACCCTCCCCTTGGGAGGGTCGCGAGGAACGAGCGGGGAGGGCTTTGTATCTTTCAGCTCCATCCATCGCGGACCATTTTGCCCTAGCGGTCTAATACTGTGTTCCCCTCCCGCTTCGTCGTTCCTCCTCAGCAACCTTCCCTTTGGGAGGGTGAATGGGTGCTGTGGCCGCCGGCATTTCTTGAGTCGCACCAGTGAAGCGATCGTAACCCACACAAATCCGGGATGAACCAAAATTTCCCACTGGTTGATCTCCATGGATCCCTTGGGTTGATCTCGCTTTTCGATCAACCACAGCGGGCGCTTGGTTATCGATTTGGTGAGATTGGAATAACCGCAGAGGATGAGGTGATGGAATTCCGTCGGGTTTCTCGACGATCGCATTCCGAATGCGCGCCGCAAGCAACCCAACAATTGGATGGATCTGTATCGGGTCCTGAAAGTTCTCTTGTTGGACTGTTCGAGTCTCTGGGGAGAGATCCGATCGGCGACTAAGGTTTCGGAGGCGGACCAGGTCCGAATGTCTCGGTGAAATCGCTGGCGTGAACGCCGGTGCCAGAGACCCCTAGCGCCCTTTCCATCGCTTCGAGAATCGGCTTCTCCACTTCGGGTGAAACATTCGACGCCGAGGGGCTGGTCTCGTAGCCACCCTGCGGATAGGCGACGCGCGTTCCGATATAAAATGGCCCATAGTCGCCGTAGGCGGCCATGCAGACTTGTTTGCCTGCTGCCATCTGCTGGGCGGCAATCTGATACTCGACGAATAATTCTCCTGGGAGATGCAGGATGGCGATCTGGTTCAGCTGGAGGCATTGGATGGGGCTGCCATGCCCCTCACGGTTCCACTTCAAGTAGGCCCATTGTTCCGCCGCATGGATGGCTCGAGCGGTAGGGGTGTTGGGATCTTCCATCTGTTTCTGCAAGGCTTCAGGATCCAGATGCGATGCCAGCGGCAAGACCAGCTCCTGATGGCTCCACTGCACCGACGAAGCCGCAATCGGATTGGGCTGGCAGGATGCCCACGCGTTCTTCATGCCCGCAGCAATGCGGTCGGCCAGCACCTGACGCATCGGGACCGAACCGTCGTTGTACTTTCCAGCGGCGACATTCCCGGCGGCCCCGTTGAAGTGGAGATGGAAAACGCCGGTTTCCTTCTGCCGGGCATCGCGAGCCATTCCTGGGAAATCGGGATTGGCGATACCGGTGCGATAGTAGCTTTGGGGATGTGTGGCGTAGTAGGTCAAGCAGGCGACCGGGGTTGTTTGATCATAGAAGAGCACGGTCCGAAGCATCGGATCAATCACGCCATCGGGTAAGCCTCGGAGGGTTTCGTCACGGCAGGAGGACATCCTACCGGCATAGACTTTTCCAGAGGGATCCAGCATCCGGCGATTGGAGGCGACTTGGTCGATGCGAGCCTGTCCGATTCCGACATGGGTGACCACGCTTGCCTTGGGAAGCGATTGGCGGATTGCCTCGGACGCGTCCTTCTGAACCCGCTGCCAAAGCTGGAGATCAAATCCTTTGGCCGACAAATGCTCTCCCAACAGAATGCTGGCCGATCCATCGCATCGTGGCGCGTCGTGTTGGTGGAGCGTATGGAGGGCGACGCGGTCGACGGAGGTGCCAGCTGCCTCGGCCAATGATCGACGGAACTCCAGATGGCTGGCATTGGCGATCCCAAGCCAGTCGACTGTGGCCAGTACGATCGGCTCACCCGCCCCCATCAGCACCACACCACGGAATCGCAATGGATCGCTGACCCCTTTGGTCGGGTCGTAGGC
>JBJSWM010001190.1:0-7543 GCA_046085865.1 Pirellulaceae bacterium | reverse complement strand
AGCGCCGGCCCGACCGAGTATCCCTTTCCCGCCAACTGGTGGCAAGCTGAGCAGTGCTCCTGGTAGACCAGGGATCCGCGTGTTGCATCGCCGGAGGCAGAGAGTGCCGAGCGATGCGTTTGGGACCAAGCGGGATTCGTTGCCAAAGTGGACGTGGATGCGAAGGCTTCCTGCAGGCGCGAACGCCAAGCCTTGGAGGCATCGTCTCCTTCTTGGTCTTTCGCAGCCAGAAGCGATTGTTGTTGCTGCGACGACATCAACGCGACTTCCAATCGCTTTTCGAGTACCGCTTCCCCTAGCATCTGTTGCCAAGGGCGGTAACCAAGCAGCAGATCAAAAGCGGCACTTTGCATGGCTGGAGTCCAGTCGTGCAAATCATCCAGCAACCACTTTGCGGTCTCCGGTCGCCGAATCCCTGCCGCTCGATTCAGCCCTTCCATCGCCAGCGGATTTCGAATCTGCACTTGCGACTTGAGCAACTGAAGATCGCCCTCCCAGGACTCTTTCAATATCCCGATCCATCGCATCGTCTCCCTTCGCTCATCCAGCGACACTCGTTCATCCGCAATCCGTTCGCGAATCATCGCCAAGGTGCGGTTGGTGACGAGTGGATCCAGTTTGCCGCTGTTTGCCTCGGATGCAATGCCGAACCAGCAAGCCAGCAAGGCTCCGCGCGACTCCCAGCTACCTTCGCTCTGGATCCGGCGATCGATGGTTGAAAGAAGGGTATCGATCCTTTCACTCTTTCCCCAACCGGAGGCTGACTTGGCGAGTCCAATCAGCCAGGAGACAGGGAGTGTCTCCACCGCGACCGAATTCAGTTGTTCGTTGGTGGTGCGAAGGAGGGTGTCGAGCCATCGCGGGTGGATACTGCTGAGCGCGGCGGTGGTGCGCCAAGGATCTTCCGGTTCCGATACGATTTGTTGCACGATAGCTGTCGGGATTTTTTCTCCCTCATCCGTCGCCTCACCGGCCGATAGCAACCACTGAAGTCGGACCGCTGGATCGGGATCGGTCGCTAGTTGAATCCATTGGGCGGGGACTTCTTTCCCCTCACGTAGACCACGTTCAGAAAGAACCAAAGAAGCTCGTCGCACCTGCGGCACCGGATCGCTCATCAAGTTCCGAAGTTCTTCGCCACTCAGACCGCCCGCATCCGCCAGCAGGTAGGCCGACTGGATCCTCACTTCAGCCAGTGGACTCTTCGTTAGTTGCTGCAATTTGGCGGAGATCCAATTTCGATCCGACTCGGATAAGGGTTGATTCTCCGAGCGGGATATCCAATTCCACCTTAGCACCTGGCTGACCGCATCGCGTTGCCAACCGTTGGGTGTGTTCAGCCCGTCCAGAAGATCGGGAAGGGACGCAGTCATCCAGTTGCGGACCAATCGCTTTTGGCCATCTTTCGGTATCACGCGAAGGATTCGGCCTAGGGTATCCCCTGCGCGGGGATCGATCGCCGCGAGATCCTCGGGAGGAATCCAGCGAGTGTGTTCGATCACGTAACGGCTCATATCGACCACCCATAGGCCGCCATCGGGACCTGTGCGAGCTTGGACGGGACGAAACCAGGGATCATCCGATGCCAGAAACTCCGACTCCTGTTCGCTAGTTTCCCGCTTCCCAGTCAGGGTCGGTCCGAGTGGTTGCAGGTCCATGCGATGGACCAGCAGGTTCACCGGTTCACAAGTCAAAAGATCATGCTGCAGATCATCGCCCAGAAGGTTGTCGCGATAGACTCCAATACCACAGGCGGCGGTAGCGCGACCCAGATCGCCGGAGAGTCGAAATCGCTGGGCGTTGGGATTCCGAGGAAATAGTCGCTTCACCTCGGGATCGATTGCCAGTGGGGTGGAGAATGAGGTGATCGGAACATGGGGATTGCGAGCCAAGTAGCGATGGGGAATGGGATAGTAGCGGCCTAGATCGCTGTTGTCGCACCCGAACCAACGACCAAAGCAGTCTCGCACACGCCCTTGTTGAGACCTGCCGGTTTCCGGTGTGATGGACCCTGTATCGGGATCGAACCGAAAGTCTCGGTCGCCCAGTTCCAGCACCTGCCCCTGGAAGGAGCGAATCGAACCCCCGAACAGGCCGCAGGAACCCACCAGCCAGCCATCGAGGTCGACTTCGAGGCTGTTGACGCGAGCTTGGAAGTTGTCGGTGCCAAAGCCGGTCAGGAGCGTTTTTTTGACATCCGCTTGGCCATCCCCATCGGTATCTTCCATGTACACAACGGTGGGTGCGGCGCACACCAAGACTCCGTTTCTCCAGGCTTTCACACCTGTTGGAAATGGAATTCCTTCCGCAAACCGATGGCTGGATTCATACGTCCCATCTGCATCCAGGTCTTGCAACAATTGGATACTACCACCACCGTCAGTTCGTTCCTGTAGGCCGTCGGGATAGTCGTGCATTTGGGCCACCCAGAGTTTGCCGTCGGGGCCGATGTCGATCGCGACGGGATCGATCACTTGTGGTTCAGCCGCTACCAATTCCACCTGCCAGCGAGGTTGAACCTTGCAGGACGCGGCAAGGCGTTGCGGGCTGCGCGGGACGGAACCTTGCGTGCGCGCAGGATCGAAGGGGCGCCGAATCGCGTCGGGGATCATGGAGCTAGCTGCCTGGATGATTTGGTCTTCCAGACCCGCAGCGTAGGGCATCGGAATATCGTAGTAGATCATCGCGCCTCCCCCCTCATAGCCTCCCTCACGGAGTATCCGTTCGGACGGCACGTAGCCGGGGGAATCGTTGCTGTAGCCGTGGATCCAAAGCCGCTGGGCGTCGTACTGCTGTTTCCATCGTGTTGCGTAGTCGACAACCACTTCTCCCGGAAGGAACAACCAAGCCAGCGAATCACCGAAACGCCAGCAGACGATGCGATACGAGACTGCCTCCATCAGCGCTTGGCCTTGGTCGATCTTGGCTAGTTGCACTTTTGCATGGTGGCCGATCGGATCGGCGCGCTGCGCCAGTTGCTCCCAAGTCGCTCGCGGTGGCAAAGTCTGTAGCGGAAGTTCCACCGTGCGTTCATCGATCGACAGTTCCCCTTCGACATTTTCAATGGGTCCCTTCAGTGCGGATCGAATCGCATCGGCGATCTCCAGTCCTTGCTTCTGTGCTTCGTCGAACCGATCGCCCGTGACCCCTGAGCTGGGATTTGCGTCGGCACCGCATCCGATCGCCACCATCGCCTGGATCCCCGGAAAAGCACGTTCGATTGCCTCCTGTGCGTACCCTGCCCAATCGCCGCTGATCTGATTGTCGGACAGCGTGACGCAGTGGCAGGCGTAGCTAGTGAAGATCGCTCGGATCTGGCCATCCGGTCGCCGCACCACCAGGACCGGCAGGTCATGATCGACGGGGCCTCCTGGTGTTCTTCGGTTGGTGGCAAAGGTAGCCTTAGTCACAAGGGACTGTAGCGTCGCGGCCTGGCAGTCTTCGATCGCCTCCTCGATGGCATGCATCACCCCTTCTTCAAAGAGCTTCGTATAGCGCCGGATGTTGGCCTGATGCGACTCGGGAATCGGCTCCCCGAACAGCGTCGGACAAACGCCATCCAGCATGGGAGCCGAATGGGTATGGGAGGCGGCGATCGTGATGCTTGCGATCGCTTTCTGTCTCTGGATCAGCCGATCCTTCAATCGCAGTCGGATCGAATCGGAAACACCGAGATTGTCGACTGCCAAAAGAATGTCGAACGATCCATCGGTTCTGCAAAAAGCCATCGCCTTGGCAGAGAGAGGCTGACGCACCACGGTAGATTCTTCGCGTCGCCCTCCAAAGCCGCTCAGTCGAACCGGAAAATCCGGGGTGATATCGGCCCGCCCCAACCCTATCTGGTAGAAGGCTTCCGCAGCCGTCAGGTGGGAATGCAGGTTGAGGGAGATGGCAAGCAACCAAGCGCAGACGATCTGTTTCCAACCACAGTTCGTGAACCGGACGGCGCCCATGGAATCGCTCCAGCGAAGAATGAGGAAGCAGGTGGAATCCAGGTGCTGGGACGAAAAAAATGGCTCTCCAATGCAGCGGCCAGCGCGAGACCTAAATTCCGGTCCCCATCGATCGTGCATCTAGCCCCACTGCGTGGCGAAAGCCAATTGGAAATGGTACCATAAGCCGGGACGAGCGTCGATTTTGCCCCGATCCGAGGTTCTCGCAATCGGGAGTGATCGTCCAATCGAATTGCTTCGATGCGTTTGATTTTTAGAGAAGGTGATCCAGCCAGCCAGGATCAAGAGCGAGGGAACGGATGAGCGACACAAGGATTCGAGGCAGGATTCACGTGATTGAGCCGACGAAGATGTTCGGGCAAAAGGGCTTTCGCAAGCGTCTGGTGGTGTTGGAACAGGACAATGGACGCTTCGTCAATTACATTCCGATCGATTTCCTCGGAGATAGTTGCGACGATGTCGACCAACTGAAGGTCGGCGACGAGATCGAGGTGCGGTACCGATTGAGCGGCAGGAAGTGGCAGCGGGATGCGGCGAGCGAAGTGAAGTTTTTTTTGAGCGCGGAGTCCTCCGAGTTTCGGAAGGTGAGCGAAGAGTCGAGCGGCGCACCCTCGGCGAATATCCAGGACATCAACGCAGCGTTGGATGATGCTGCCGATGGGGATGGGGTTCCTTTCTGAGCCGATCTCTTTGGATCGCTGATCCCATCGAGTCGCTGGAGCGGCTTTTGAGGACGCGCAGGCACGTTGGCGTTCCTTCGATCCGTGTTTGTATGTTTGATGAAGCTTTTGGGAATCACCTCGTTGTGGAGCTTGGGCGTGCTATCTTGAGGAAGGTAGAGCGGGAAGTCTCTTTGATGACGTCGATCCATTCCGAGTTTCGCGAGCGATGAACATGGCCGAAGAGTTGCCAGATCCAAAGTCGGCAGCCAATGGCGTCTGGGGAATCAAGGTTTGGTTGTCGGACCGTCCATGGTGGCTGAGTCTTTGGGCGATGATGGCGGCTTTCGGTACCTACTTTTGTATGTATGGCTTCCGAAAGCCCTACACGGCTGGATCGTTCGGCGGCCAGGGCTACTGGCACTGGGATGAAAAGACTGTCCTTCTGGTAGCGCAGACGCTGGGCTACGCCATGTCCAAATTTGTTGGCATCCGTGTCATTTCCGAGATGACTCCGGAGCGACGGCCAAAAGCACTACTTGGCTTGATCCTGATTGCGCACCTGGCGTTGCTGGGGTTTGCCGTGACGCCCTCCCCATGGCATATTCCGTTTCTCTTTCTCAACGGCCTTCCGCTGGGAATGGTATTCGGTTTGGTGCTCGGATTTCTCGAGGGCAGGAGAGTCACCGAGGCGTTGTCGGCGGGACTGTGCGCTAGTTTCATACTTGCGGGTGGGATTTCCAAATCGGTCGGTCGGCTGATATTGGATATGGGTTTCACCGAACGGTGGATGCCATTTCTTTCAGGCACAGTTTTTCTACTTCCCCTGTTCGTTTTTGTAGCGATGCTGAAGTGCATTCCCGAGCCAAGTGAAGAGGATCGGGAGTCGAGGTCGGAGCGGGTACCGATGACGCGTGCGGATCGATGGACTTTTTTTCAGCGTTATGCCATTGGGCTGATCGCGATCACGACGGTTTATTTTCTAGTGACGTTGATGCGCTCGATTCGGGACGATCTGGCACCGGAACTGTGGCGTGGACTGGGAGTGGCTGCGAGTCCCTCGGACTTTGCGACGACCGACCTTGTGGTCGCCTTGGCGGTCCTGGCGATCTGTGGGTTGAGTGTATGGATCGGCGATAATCGCATCGCGCTACTTGCGTCGCTGGGGATCTGCCTAGTCGGCTTTCTGGTGCTGGTTGCAACCCTGGTCGCGCAGCGCAACGCGCCGATGGCGCCCCAGCGGTACATGATTCTCGTCGGACTAGGACTCTATCTTCCCTACGTTGCGATTCATACCACGATTTTCGAACGATTGATCGCCGCCACGAGGGATCGCGGGAATATCGGTTTCATGATGTATCTTGTCGATTCGATTGGATATCTGGGGACGGTCGCTCTTCTGCTTGGTAAGCCATTTCTTCCCGATGGTGGCGAAGTGCTGCCCTTCTTTCAGACGATTGGCAGCTGGATCGCATGGGTTTCCATCGCTACCCTGATCGTGGCGATTTTCTACTTTCAACGATTGGTCATCGCGTCGAGGGAATCCACGTGAGGGCTTTGCCAGCCATGTATCGCACCGCAATTTTTCATGGTGCGAATCGATCGATGGAGATCCATTCGGCCTCTTGGAAGCCCGTCGGCACAGGGGAGATCGGTGTGCAGATGGAAGCCTGCACGCTTTGCGGCAGCGACCTGCACACTCTGGAAGGTCGTCGACAGGAACCAACTCCGTCGGTGCTAGGGCATGAAGCGATCGGTTCGATTATCGAGATGGGGCCGGACGCACCATCGACCGATTCCAGGGGCCAGCCTTTGCAGATTGGAGACCGGATCACCTGGGGCATCGTGGCGCATTGTGGCCATTGCGATTCCTGCCAGGATGGCTGGACCCAGAAGTGCCATACCGCCAAGAAGTTTGGTCATCTTCCCTGGCAGTCCGACAAGAACGTGATCGGTGGACTCTCGGAACGAAGTGCACTTCCGGCAGGCACACCGCTGATCAAGCTGAACCCAAAGCTTCCCAAGGGACTGGTCTGCCCAGCGAATTGTGCAACCGCGACCATCGCTGCAGCGTTGGAGTCGGTCTCTGCGAGTCCTGGAAAGATCGCCGTGGTGCTGGGAGCTGGCATGCTGGGGCAGACCGCCGTTCGCATGCTGAAGTGGAAGGGGGTCGAACGCGTGATCGTCACCGATCGTGCTGCCCATCGATTACCGCGCCAGAGTCAGGCTGGGGTGATCGCTGAGCCTGAGGATCGATGGCGGGCATGGCTGGAGCAGTATCATCCTGCGGGTGCCGACTGGGTGATCGATACAACCGGCTCCACCGACGCCATCGAAAGCGCATTTCCGAAGTTACGTATCGGTGGCTACCTGATTCTGGTCGGTTCGGTCTGGCCGGATCGCCCATGGTCGATTTCGACCGAAGCGATTGTGCGTCGTTGCGCGACCATTCGCGGGATCCACAACTATGGTCCCTCGCATTTGAAGGAGGCGGTGCAATTTCTGGAGTCGCTGACGGAAGTCGAGCAGCAGGAGATGGCCCAGTGGGTGGGAGCATGGTATCCGCTGGATCAGATGGAACAGGCAGTGCAACATGCCTCCGGACCAATGGCGCCTCTCCGCATCGGGATCGATTTTTCCAGGTGAGCCGGCAGGCTGGGACAGCCGTTGTTACTTGCCAACTTGGGGAAATGCCATTGGCAATCCGCCCCTTGCGATACGATCGCGAATCTGCGCGATCGCTTCGGGCAGTTTGGCAACCGATTCGATCACCAAATCCGCACCCGCATCGGCAAACCGTCGCTCGATCTCCTCCCGCCTTTTCGCTCGCTGTGGGCCTGGCAACGCCGCAAGCTGATCGGCAGGCAATCCCATCTCATTCCCCGATTCGCTGACCGCAACGGTCCAGCAGCCTGCATGGGCTCCGGCGCG
>JBJSWM010001189.1:0-4520 GCA_046085865.1 Pirellulaceae bacterium | reverse complement strand
CGCAATGGTCGAGGGGCTGTGCGAATCACTTCGCGTCTTCGCGCCTTCGCGAGAGTCACCAACCGGGAAAAACTGAGGGATTGATGCACGCGAAGTCGCGAAAGCACGAAGGTAGAGAAGAGGCAGGGATTGGATTGTCGGAAGGCCAAGGCGATCGGTCGAAAGGGGGTTATCGCGAAGACTATCCAGTCAAGCAGATGACTGGATATCGATTGCTCATTCGCAATGGTCAAGAGGCTGTGCGAATCACTTCGCGTCTTCGCGCCTTCGCGAGAGTTAGCAGTCGGGCGAAGCTGAGGGATGGACGCACGCGAAGTCGCGACGGCACGAAGGAAGAGAGTCCGGACAACGCTTCTTGGCAGCACCGTTTAAACGCGTGGTGGGCCAAGAAGGGAGTGGAGGTAGCGGGGAAAATCGGTCATGTCGCTGGGTGGGTCTGGGCCGATCACCAAGGGACCTTTCGGTCCTACCACCAACCGACCATGGCTGCCGCGGACGAGGGAGGCATCCAGAGGGACGACGTCCATGCGATATCGAAAGCCTAGCTTTTTCTGCAAAAGCCTTCCGGCAGCTCGCAAACCGCTGGTCATGAAGAGCTCCGCCGGATCGTATCCAGGCTTTCGGTGAATATCGACCGTTCGCGCGAAGTCGGGTGCAACTGCATCGTCCATCCAATAAGGATAAGCGAACCACGCATCCGGCTTGGCCACTGCGATCCAGTCGCCGCTACGCGGATGGTCCAACTGCAGATCCCCGGGTGCGACGACAAAATCGACGCCATCGACCGACTCCAGCAAGCGTCGCACTGCCATGCGATCTTCACCTGGTCGGACGTAGATGTGTGCCACCTGGTGGTCGACCACCGCAAAGGCTCGGCAATCTCCAGGAATCAGCATCTCACCAAATGGTCCTCTTCGAATCTCCAGATACCCTGCCTGTCGCAAAGCCCGCTGGAGATAGACTGGATGGCTTACGGGAGAAAGTCCGTATTCGGAGACGACGATCGGAATCGCGCCGATCGACTCCGCTGCGTCCAGCACCTCGCCGGCGCATCGATCCAGTTCGGCCACCCTCTGGGGATCGTGGATGTCGTATCGCTGAAAGTCGTAGTCGAGATGCGGCAGGTAGACTAGCGTCAGCTGCGGGCGCTGTTCACGGAGTACAAGGCTGGTCGCCTTGGCAATCCACTGGGTGCTGGCAAGCCCTGCCTTTGGGCCCCAAAAGGCCCAGAAAGGAAATGCTCCCAGTCGCTCCGTCAATCGACAACCAGTCTGGTCCAGGATGTCAAAGACCTTGGAGCCATCGCAACCATAATGGGGTTTAGGGGTTGCGCTCCAGGTCACCGGAGCATGCTGGTTGTACCACCAGAACATTTTGGCGGTTGGGTAGCCTTGGTAGAATTTTTCCCCCTGAATCAGATGGTTCGACTGTTGCCAGAACCGGATCTCCGCCGTGTCGCGGAAGTACCATCCATTCGCCACGATACCATGCTCATTGGGAGGCTTCCCGGTCAGCATGGTCGCTTGGCAAGTGGAGGTGACTGCGGGGGTCGATCCTCTCCATGGTCTGGCGGCTCCACAGCTTGCCAATCTTGGGGCATGTGGAAGGAGTTCTTGGGTGAGACCAACTGCGTTGAGAACGACGACGTTTGCCATCTTGAAGTGTTTCGTTGAAGTCTTCGGACGATATCAGCCCGGCGGCCATTTCATGCGGCGTCCGCTGAGCAGATGGAAGTGGAGATGCATCACATCCTGTCCGCCACCTTTTCCGCAATTGACCACCAGTCGATAGCCAGATTCCGCACAGCCCAATTGGCGAGCGACGGTGCGAACGACGCGGTGCAGATGCCCCAAAAGTGCGTCGTCTTCATCGGTGGCATCTTCCAGACTGACGATCGGCTTCTTGGGGATCACCAGCACATGGATAGGAGCTTTGGGGTCGATGTCGTGAAAGGCGAGAGCCAGATCATCTTCATAGACGATGTTGGCGGGTATTTCCTTTCGAATGATTTTCGCGAATACCGTCTCCATGCGATCTGTTCCCCCAAGTCTGTTTCTTCGTCAGCGGGACGATAGGACACACGCCCCCCTATCTTCATTGTGCCTGGCATCGGTGGGGTTGTCGACGTATTAGCCTGCGGGAACCTCTCGGGACTGTCGGATATCCTCTTCCAGCGCTTCCAGAGGGATCCAGCGGTCTTCCCGATTCTCGAAGTCGAACCATAGCGAGTCGTCCTCGGCGGCTGGTTCCTGCGCTGGCTGATGGGCGATCGGTTCCAATATCTCCGGTTCGGGGAGCGCTTGCTGCACCGGCAAATGGGGTTGATAGATTTTGGCTTCACCCGGTTCGCCTTGAACCGGTAGAACTCGTACCTGCACGTCGATCTGATGGAACATCCGCATGATGTGTTCGTGGCAGGTGAACATGATGACCTGATGCCCCATCGCAGCAAAATCCTTAAGGACCTGAGCTGCCAGTTGGGCGCGGTGGCTATCGAAATTGACCAGGACATCATCGAGCACCAGTGGCACAGCAACGCCACGGCGGGAAAACGCGGATGCGAGCGCCAGGCGCAAGGCGATGAAGACAGCTTCCCGGGTGCCGCGGCTGAGGACTTCCAAAGGCAGCGCCTGGCCGGTTTGGTTGTCGATTCGTAGCTGATTCTTACCCAATTGGGTCCAGATCCGCGTGTATTTGCCACCTGTCAGTTGCTTGAGGAATCCCGAGGCTTCCCGCAACGTTTCCGGCTGTCGTTGGGTTTCATAGACCTCGCAAACCTGTTCCAGCATGCGATGGGTTGCGGCCAAGGTCTTCCAGCGGGACCTGCCGATTTGGATCTGCTTTTCCAATGTCGCCATTTCCAATTGGACTTCAGCCAAACGGCGATCGCTGGCCAGAGTCTTCATCTCCTGCGACACCTCGCCCTGTCGCTGCAGCAGCTGATCGACACGGCTACGGGCTTGTTGCATTCGGTGCGATAGGGACTCCCATCGTTTCTCCAGTTCATGGCGATGTTCTGGGGAAAGCCACTGAGCCATCGTGTCGTAGGGGACATGCCCCGCCAGCATGGAACGAATCCGCTGCTCGGCCGTCTGCAACTGGGCGGCAAGTTTCAGATGCTCTTGTTTGCTCTTCTGTTGCTCCTCCAGCTGCTGGACCGATTCCACACCCCAGTCGGCTAGCATCGAATGGATCGATCGTTCCAGTTTGTCGATAGAGCCTTGCATCGCACGCTGCTGCTTGGCGAGAGTCTGATCCTCGTCTTTCCACTGCCGTCTTTTCTGCAAAAGCGAACGCTGTTCGGCCAGCGTCGCCACCATGGCATCGATTTGAGCATTGGGTGCGGCAGTGGGCGCATGACCGGACGTATTGCTGCCAGCGGCCGTTTGGTTGGGGGCGACCGTCGCCCCGGTCGGTTTGGCGTCGCGGGCTGTCGGCGTTGTAGGTGCTGCTGATGTTGAAGCATCGGCACACATCGAGCGATGGAGGGAGTCGATACGTTGGCAGAAGGCGTCCCATTCGATGGAACGCTGAGCCAGTTCGTCTTCGTGGGTTTTCAGTCGGCGTCGACTGGTGACCAGCGATTCATAGCCGTCGGCCATCAGCCTCAGGCTTTTCGGGCTGAGCGAATCGGAAAGACCTAGGTGCTGCAACGTCTTCTTCCACTGCGATTTGGCTTGGTGCAGACTGACACTTGCCGAGTGAGCCGTCTGTTCGGCGCTGCTAAGTCGCTGCAATGCAGCTTCCAGGTTCTGCTGCACGGGTAGCAGGGTATCAAAGAGCGACAGTTCGTGTTCGCACTCCTTGATTCGCTGCTGGGCGTTGCCTGTGAAGCTTGGGATCGATCGGTCGAGTTCTTCGCGGTCGCCTTCGGACTTTTTCAGTTGTCGGATCACCGCATCCAGTTGGCTTTCGCAGTCATCCAAACTGCCGTCGGTGCCACGCTCTGTGAACGACTTCCAAGTCCACCAGAAGAAGAGCGTCACCATGCCTACGAGGCTGAGCAGCGAGCCATTGCCGACATCGTGATCAAAGAAGAGGTTGGTGAGCAGCTTATCGAGTCCGATCAGCAGCATCACCGCGCCGATGGCGTAGGGGATCATCAGGACGAAGAACCGTTCCAGAGGCAGAGCGTCTTCGGCTTCCAGGTCGACGGCTTCTTCCTGCAATTCCCGGCGATGTTTCTGCAGCTTCTCGATTCGTTCGTCGATTTCTTGCCGGGAACGGAGTTTCTGGATCAGTTATTGCAGCTGGTGCATTCCTGCGTTCAGGTCGGTTTGTTCCCTGACGGCAAGGAAGTCATCGATGCGGCGTTTCAGTTTTTCAGCTTCTGCCCGATCATCTTCCGACTGCGCTTTTGCTTTGGCTAGCCGCGTTGATTGGATCCTGACTTCACGCGCAGGGACCGCCAAGTCGGCAATTGCCTGGCGAGACAGATCGGGGAGATTGGCGAGCCGTTGATCGCGAAGGAGCTGCTGCTGGTCATCCTCGCTAAGCCCCAGGCGGCGAGCGTCTTCCAG
>JBJSWM010001188.1:0-4118 GCA_046085865.1 Pirellulaceae bacterium | reverse complement strand
GCCCGAGCCCGAGTACGAGCACGAGAACGAGAACGAGAACGAGAACGAGAACGAGCACGAGTGCGAGTGCCGTAGGGTGTGTGAGCCGGTCGGCGGGCCAAAGGACTTGCTGATGGGGATCGACTGTGACTCTTCACAAAGCCACATAGCCCAGTCGACTCGACCGCGAACACACCGGAACCAAACGTTCCATTGCAGCCCGAGCATGAGCATGAGCATGAGCAGGTGGGGGAGCAAAAGCTACCGTTGCGTCTTTGTCTTAGGTGATTCGATGCGTTGGCACTGGACGGCCAGGTCGAAAGCTCTGCCACTGCTGTCGATCGATGCGGGTCTCTGGTGGAGCGGCTTTCTGGAGGGCGGATTGGACGATCTGAGTGAGTGCATCGGGAGCGATCGCGACTCGGGCATTGATCACCAGCGAAACTTGGCTCGCCGCGCGCCGACTTGCAAGCGACAGTTGGGGGGGTTGATCCTTATCGATGACGTTGGCGACCGTGTGGATCCCTTCCCCAAGGGCGATGGCTTTTAGGTGAGCGATCGGGGCATCCTGCTGCCGACACTCATGGGCGATTGCATCCAGGAGCCCGACCAGCCAGAGGTCGACCTCGAGTGGTTTGGGGAAAATCGCTTCCAGCTGGCAATTGAGCCAGCCCAGGTGGGATTCCCCTTCAGCATAGAGATCGTAATCAAGATCGATGGTGTCGGCCCGCTGGGTGCGAGGCTTGCTGAGCAGTTCCATCAATTGCAGAAAGCCCTGGCCGGTGCGGGCGGAAAGAGGAAGGATGGGGCGGCCGGGGAAATGTTCTTCGATCAACATCCGCAGCGCGTCGGCATGCTCTTGCGAAAGTTCATCGATGCGATTGATCAGAATGAAATCGGACTCTTCGAGCTGTTTGCGGAAGATGTACTCGGCTTGCGGGGAGAATCCACCACCCTCTGGGTTTTGCAAGATCTTTCTGCCGTGAGTCGGCTTGATGATGACGCCGAAGGGGGCGATTTCCAGCGGCCGCTGGTAGACCTGCTGAAGAGGTCTGAGGACCGTTGCCACCAGATCGGTGCAGCTGCCGACTGGTTCGGCCAAAACCACTTCAGGGAGTTGGTCGACTCCCAGCCGTTCGACGGTGCGCGTCAGCTCGTCGAAGTTGCAGCAGAAGCACGAACCAGCGACTTCCCCCACTTGGTAGCCCTGAGACCGAAGCATCAGCGTGTCGACCAAGTCGGTGGCTTGATCGTTGGTGACGATCGCCACGCGTTTGCCTTGCTCCTGATAGTGGCGAGCCAAACGAGCGATGGTGGTGGTTTTACCGGCCCCGAGAAAGCCACCTACCATGATGAAGCGAGGATCGCCAGACATCGCGTGTTTCCTGTGGAAGTTGGTATCTCTTGGCTTGCTTGCCACTCCAGACGCACCCCGGCTTTTCGGCCGCGGACTGGGTTTTTGTCGCGCGATCGCGTACAGTAGCAGGGAGATCGCAGCAGCAAGAAATTCTAACGATCATCGGATTGTCAGCAACTGAGGGGGTCGACGCGACATGCAAGAGCAGCAGAAAGCGGAGCGATGCGCTGAATTGCTTTCCGCGATGGCGGATCCGGATCGCCTGATGATCCTGCGGGCGCTTCGGGAACGACCTCAGAGCGTGACCGATCTGTCGGCTCTGCTGGATAAGGAGATCGGCAACGTCTCGCATCATCTCAAGGTGCTCAGGCTGCGAGGCTTGGTGGCCAGCCAGCGGCAGGGGCGCTCGATCATCTATTCGCTTTCTAGAGAGATTGCCGGCAAGGGTCGCTCCTCGGTCGATCGTTTTGATCTGGGATGCTGTCGGGTCGATTTCAAGTGAGGCCGTTTGAGGAAGGATCGCCAGCCAGGCATGGGACTTGATTTGAAGGAGCATTTTCAGAGGCTTCGAAGCTGGCTGGAGATGGAAGGTGAGGCGGAGCGGGAGCGACTGGCACAGCGGATGAAAGTCCGCAATAGCGCTCGTGCTGAAAAGACCGGAGAGACGCTCCTGGATCTGGTACTGGTCGACAGCCAGCCGGGACTGGGAGGACGCTTTCTGCTTCGCTTTTCCAAGCGGACCAAGGGTGCTGAATTGCCCTGGACGCGTCTGCGAGTCGGTTCTCCCGTGATTCTCTCGGTGGATGACCCATCGGAGGAGTCGAGCTGTTTCGGGGTGGTTAGCCAGAAAGATCCGCGAACGATTCAGGTTGCATGCGAGGAATGGCCGGACGCACCCCGATATCGGCTTGATCATTCCGCCGACGAAGTGACTCGATCTCGCCAATTGGCAGCGTTGCGGCAGATCGAACAGATTCGAGGGCGGTCGGCACAGCTTCGCGACATCCTACTGGGCCAACGGCCGGTCCGATTCGATCCATTGCTTCGGCCACTAGAGATTGCCCCCCACTGCAATCCATCGCAACGCGAAGCGGTTCAGTTTGCCATGATGGCCAGGGACTTGGCGATTCTCCATGGCCCACCTGGCACCGGAAAGACGACCACCGTCGTCGAAGTGATCCGCCAATCGGTTCTGCAGGGGCAGAAGGTGCTCGCCTGCGCTCCCAGCAACACCGCCGTCGACCACTTGCTGGAGGAGCTGGTGGGGTGCGGACTGGAAGCGGTCCGCATTGGACACCCTGCGCGCGTGGCACCGATCCTCCAGCAACATACGCTGGATGCCCTTGCCCAAGAAGATCCTGCCAACGAGATCGTGCACCAGTTGATGCGGGATGCCGAGCGAGCGATGAGGAAGGCGGAGCGATGGACGCGAAGCCGGCCGATGCCGGGGCAGAAACATCAGCATCGCGCCGAGGCCAGGCAACTGCGCGAGGATGCCAAATTGCTGCAGAGACAAATCATCGAATCGATTCTCGATCGCGCCGACGTGATCTGCGCCACCACCACCTTCGACCCCGAAGTGCTTGGAGAGCGGTGGTTTGATCTGGCAGTCATCGATGAAGCGTGTCAGAGCACCGAGCCGGGGAGCTGGCCGTGCGTGCTGCGCGCGGAACGACTGGTCCTGGCCGGTGACCATTGCCAACTGCCACCCACTGTTCTCTCCAAACCGGCCGCCCAGGAAGGTTTTTCCATCAGCCTCATGGAAAGGCTGGTGCGCGACGTATGCCCTGAGGCCTCGCGACGATTGACCATCCAGTACCGGATGCATGAGTCGATCATGAGCTTCTCATCGCAGGAATTTTATGATGGAAGCCTCACGGCGGACCCCTCGGTGGCCAGCCACACCCTGAACGATCTGGCCGGGATCACCCCACTGGCCTGGACGGAAAGCCCCTTGCGATGGATCGATACGGCAGGGGCGGGGTGGGAGGAAGAGCAGGAGCCGGATGGAGAGAGCCGGATGAACCGCAAGGAAGCCGATCTGGTTGGCTGGCTGGCCCGACAATGGATGGAAGCGGGTAACGCTCCCGATGCGCTGGCCATCATCGCTCCCTATGCAGCCCAAGTCCGCTTGCTGCGCCAGCGTCTGTCCTCCCTGGGAATCGAAGTCGATACGGTCGATGGATTTCAGGGTCGGGAAAAGGAAGCGATCCTCATCAGCATGGTGCGCAGCAATAACAGCGGGGAAATCGGCTTCCTCGCCGACACGCGCCGCATGAACGTCGCCATCACCAGGGCCAGGAGATTGCTAGTGCTGATTGGCGACAGCGCCACCGTGACCTGCGATCCCTTCTTTGGGAGGCTACTGGAGCATGTCGAACGCCAAGGGGTCTATCAGTCGGTTTGGGAATATCCCGAAGTGATGTGATTTCCAAAGGAGCATCGACCGACTGTTGCCAGAATGTTCGCCGCCAAGTCCCAATACAACCTAACCGCAGCAACTTTTTGCGGGGCTCCGGCGCCATCGACGCCAACCTTCTGCCCCCAGTGGGATGCTCCATAGCGCAAGGCTGGTCGGCTCGGGCACCACGGCTGTCGCGGGAACGACCATTTCAAACTGATACGAGGTCGATTCCCCAGGGATAAGTGTCTTCTGCCACGCGATCATCATTCCGAAATCTTCCTTCGCGTTGTTGGGATCGTACGGATTGCTTACTTGGTAAATCAACTGCGCGGCTTGGGTGACGTCTAGCGCAAACTCCAGAAAACTGAAGACCGCCAG
>JBJSWM010001187.1:0-2317 GCA_046085865.1 Pirellulaceae bacterium | reverse complement strand
CAGCGACGGATTCATCTGCACCAGGGTTCCCAGTCGTTGGTAATCGTCGATGGAAAAGAAAAGATGGTGCGGGCAGGCTTCGGCGGTGATCCACGGCTTGGCGGGTGCAAACAGTGGCACTTCATCCCCAGTGCTGACGTGGAGCACATGGAAACGATGTCGATGCCGGATCGCCAAGTCGATGGCACGTCGCGTCGCGATCATCGCCGCGCGATGATCGCGGATCCGACTGTGATCGGCGACCGTCAAATCGCTTCCCAGCGCCGCCTGATTGGCTCGCACGGTCGATTCGTCTTCGCAGTGCGCGCAGATCGGAAGCCTCGCCAGCGCAAAGATTCGCTCCAACGCCTCTTGCTCATCGACCAGCAGATCCCCGGTGCTGGAACCGATGAAGATCTTGATGCCGGGGTAGCGATTAGCGCGGCAAAGTTCGTCGATATTGTTGCAGGTGGCGCCGATATAAAAACCGTAATTGACCGCGCTGACCTCCGCCGCTCGTCGGTACTTGGCATCGACCAGATCGCACGTGATCGCAGCCGGCTTGGTGTTGGGCATCTCCAAGTAGGAAGTGATCCCACCGGCCGCACAGGCGCGACTGGCCGTGGTGAGATCTTCCTTGTGCGTCAGCCCCGGCTCGCGAAAATGCACCTGGTCGTCGATGACTCCAGGGAAAAGCAGCAACCCGCGAGCCTCAATGGTTTCGTCGACCGGAAGGGACGATGCGGGATCGATCTGAGCGATCTTGCCCCCTTCTATCACGACATCCATCTTTTCCAGATGGTCCACCAACACCAATTCAGCTCCGCATATCAGCGTGCGCATGATCTTCCTATCGGTCGCAGTGCGAAGGGAGGTTTCTGCAGGAGGAATCGGATCCTCCCAAAGTCGACGTTATTCTACCCCGCCTCAATCGCTCATGATTTCATCCGCCTCTTTTTTGGTGTACCATGACCCCCTGAGGCGTGGCGAAAAATGCCACGGTAGCGATACAACCACCGCGATAAGAGCGAGGAGAGATTCATGGGCGCACCGGCCAGCTCGGGCGATTACGTAGCACCCCCGCAAGGAGATCTGCTGGGCCACCCCAAACCGCTCTGGATGCTTTTTTCGACTGAGTTCTGGGAGCGGTTCTGCTACTACGGGATGCGGGCCATCCTGGCGGTCTATGTCGCTCAAACCTTCTTCGGGCACCTCGCCGAGAAAGAAGCCAAAGCGGCCGCATCGCTCACCTACGGCGGATACACCTCCCTGGTCTATGCCACCGGCATGCTGGGCGGCTTCATCGCAGACCGGTTTCTTGGCTACCAGCGATCGATCCTCGTCGGCGGCCTGCTGATGGCCATCGGCATGTTCATGCTGCTGATCAATGACCTCGCGTGGTTTTTGGTCGGACTATCGGTAATCGTCGTTGGTAATGGACTTTTCAAGCCGAACATTTCTTCGATGGTCGGAAAGCTTTATGCTCCAGGTGACGCGAGGCGTGATTCAGGCTTCACCATCTTTTATATGGGAATCAACGCAGGCGCCTTTTTCGCCCCAATTGTCTGTTCGGCATGGATCGGCGCCACGTACGGGATGAAGTACGGATTCCTCGCTGCAGGCATTGGCATGATCCTCGGGATTATCATTTTTCACTTCTTTACCGAAATGCTCGGTTCGGTCGGCAAGGCACCCGCTGGAAGAGAAGGGTGGGGGCCATCGATCCAGGTCTTTCTCGGCTCCCTGGCTCTTGTTCCCGTCATCTACTTCCTGCTCAGCAAGAGCGACCTTTTGGGCTACGTCCTTGTCGGATTGATGGCCGCCTTGACCATCTACTTCATCTCCAGTGGAATGCGCAGCGGTGATCACGTGCAGATGCAGCGCTACATCGCCATGATGATCCTCTTTTTTGCCAACATTCTCTTTTGGGCGCTCTTCGAACAAGCCGGCTCTTCGCTGAATTTCTTGGCGGAAAAGAACGTCAACGCCCCCTTTCACTTCACGCTATTCCAAAGTTTCAATGCCCTTTTCATCGTGGCTCTCGCCCCCGTTTTTGCCATGCTCTGGCCGTGGCTGGACCGCCGCAACATGAACCCCTCGATTCCCCGCAAATTCGCCATCGCCCTGGTCACGGTGGGGCTTGGATTTTACGTCCTGGTCCTAGCGATCCGGCAACTGGGAGGCAACATCGACCCGGCCACCGCCAAGATTCACTGGACCGTTCTGGGACTCACCTACCTGATCCACACCGTGGCAGAGCTATGCTTATCGCCGATTGGACTTTCGATGGTCACCAAGCTGGCGGCTCCCAAGGAAGTCGGCCTTGCGATGGGAGGCT
>JBJSWM010001186.1:0-1229 GCA_046085865.1 Pirellulaceae bacterium | reverse complement strand
GAGGGCGTCGCATTTCTTCGTGCAAGCTCATCCACCATCTGGCGATGGTGGCTACGAAGAGTAGCTCCCCCACGCTAGGTAGCCAACGCCGCCAGGCGGTGGAGGGCTTCGCAGTTCTTCGTGCAAGCTCATCCACCATCTGGCAATGGTGGCTACCGCGAGCGGGATGCGGCCGTCGCTAGAAAACTCCACTGCGACTGTTAGCCGAAAGAAGTTTCTACTATCTCAACTTTGGACATTTTTCGTGCTTCTCCTCGGCCTGCTGCGAATCCTCACCTCGCTCGCCGCAGTCCTCTTCTCGCGCGATCGAAAAGAAAGATTGGATATTTCGCAGAGAACCAAGTGATGGCCCCTTAAAGAAATCTTAAATTTCTCCTTCACTTCTGTTTTGGCACGATCATTGCTCTCCTTCGCTAACGTGCAGCGCGTGGCGCTGGGGAGACACCCTCACTGCGGGTCGATGTTGGGTTTATCGAATCTGACTGCATTGACGTTTCCTGAGCAGTTTTAGGGTAGGTATTTTTGAAAGGACTAGGTTGATGATCAAGGCTTGGAATCGATTGGTTCGGGGCGAAGAAGGGGCAAGCTTGGTGGAGTACACGCTGCTCTTGGTGCTGATTGCTGTGGTCGCGATCGCAGCGGTTTCATCTCTTGGAACCACTGTCAACACGCAGATGAATAACGTCAGCGATAAGATTGACGGCACCTGACCGATCGGTGGATCGCTGGCGAATTGGTCGGTTGCAAGCAGGTTCTTGCCACAAATCCCTGGTGTTCCACGCTACGTTTTACAGAATGCTCACGAGAAGCCATCCTTCGTCCAGACGGAGGATGGTTTCTTTCATTTTGCAGCTCCAGCGTCCTCACCCCTTGGGATCGAAATCGTCACTTCTCTCAGATATCAATGCGGTTTGAGTACGCTGGCCGGAACAGCTCCATACGACTCGCTGCAAGAACTGCTCGTTCGGCTAAAATACATCAATTGATCCCTAGAAAGACGGACCCCATGTCCTGTCGGATCACCCTGACGGCACCACGGCATCTCTGGATCTCTGGTGCTACGTTCGCTCTCCTCATGGGACGAAAGCTTCATGAAATCCTGCTGGCTCCGCTACTGGCTGATTCTCTTTCTTGGGACAACACTGTGCCTCCTGCCCTCGCCCACATCCGCACAGACTCCACCGACAACTCCCGATTCCCAGGCACTATTTCCCCCCGGTATGGCCGGG
>JBJSWM010001185.1:0-3296 GCA_046085865.1 Pirellulaceae bacterium | reverse complement strand
CGCCGTAGGGAGCGGGAGGAGCTGCGCCATAGGGAGCGGGAGGTGCTGTGCCGTAGGGAGCGGGAGGTGCTGGCGCGCTGTTGGGATAGGGAGTCGGCAGGGGACCTGTGTAGGTAGGAGGTACCTGGGCGGTGCGGGTGCTTGGCGAGGTGGATGCTGGGCCAGTGGGAGTAACCTGCGAGGGAACCATGGGAGTCCGATACAGGTCGCTGTTGCCCGGGGACTGCTGCTGCGACGGTGGAGGGCTTGAGAGGAGAAAGGGATCAGACTGTCCCCAAGCGGACGGCGGGATGGCAAGCCAAGCAGCCCAACCGCACAGCGAGAGGCCGGCGAGCCACCAAGCGCGTCGCCTTGGGTGAACAATTCGGCGATTGTATTTTGGTTCAGACTGCATCAGGCGCCTCAGAGCGGCATTTGGGAGGTGATGATCTGCATCCCCTGGGATCGAACGATCTGGTACTTCGTGCTGGTTCATTCCTGTTCCGAGTCCTCATCGACTTGAGGGAGGATCTCGATCCGGGGTGGCTCGCCATCGGCCGGGTTGTTCACGAACAGCTCGGAGAACCGCAAACGACGCTCGGCATCATCCACCTTGCGTTGGTCGATGATGCCTCCCTCGTAGAGATTCCCCATCTGATTGAAGACCACACGTTCCTTCGTAAAGTTCTCACCCGCAATGTGCACATTGATCTGACTGGCGCGATAGACGTCCCCCTCCTCGATCTCATAGACGAGGTTGACGCGACGCCCCGGCAGATAGATGGGAACGGGAGTGACGTCGACGAAGATGAAGCCACGGGCGCCATAAAGCTGTCGAATCAACCTAGCATCAAAATCCATTCGATCCTGGTTGAAAAAGTCCCCGCTCTTCAGTTTCATTCCGGCCGCAAGATCTTCGGATGTATAGAACCGATGTCCCTGAAAGGTGATCTCTCCCACGGTGTATCGATCCCCTTCACTGACGACGAAGTGGATGGAAAGCCATTTTCCCGAGTCATCGTATTTCAGTCCAAAGTCGACGCGAGCATCGAAGTAGCCTAGCCTCCGGTAGTATCGCTCCAGCTCCTTGCGATCTTCTTCGATCTGCCCGCGATCGGCGATATTAAAGAAATAAGGGGTGGCTCCGTTGCGAGCATCCTTCGATTTGATCCGAGTCTTCAGGACGGCTTCCGAGAACGCTTGGTTGCCGACGATCCGAATGTCCCAGATCCGCTCCTTGTTCCCTTCGCTGATTCGAAAAATGACATCTCGATCCCCAGGGCGGTTCCCATTGGCGATCTGAACGTCTGCGTGTCCAAAGCCCTGATCCTGATAGTAGGTCAGCAGTCGCTGCCTGGCCTGTTCGACCGCTACCGGGCTGATCGGATCTCCCTGATCGATACCGGCATGCTTTTTGAGTGTCGAATCTTCGATGCGGGTATTGCCGTGGTAGACCACCGATCGAACGGAAGGCTTCTCGCGAACCCGAACCCGCAGGCGGACTCCCTCTGGGACTTCGTCGACAAATGTTTCGATCTTGTCAAATAGTTCGGTGCGATAAAGTTCCCGCGTATCCTGATTGAGCTGCTCGGGATCGTAGAGCCGATCGGGGCGCGACTGCATGTGGGAGAGCACTTTGTGTTCGCTGACCGTCTGATTCCCTTCGATCTGGACATCAACAATCATCTTGCCGCTACGAGCATCGCGAAAAGCCGGTCCTCCGGCCTCCCAGAGTTTGTCGCGGAAGGAAGGATCCTCGAATGCCGGTAGGTTCTGGCCTCCCCCCATCTGCGCCTGGGTCGAAGTGGCTACGGCCAACACCAGCGCCACCGCATGCAGGTGGACAGCACCCGACAAAACCGATCGGAAGCTGGGGTAATCGCGTTTTCCGGGTGATTGGGTAGCCAACAAACTGGGCATCCAAGAACCTCCATGAAGCCTCTAGTGGAACCGCCGTCACCTCGGCACAAAGGAACGGCAGGTGGGGTAAATAGCGGTTTGAGCCATCGGTTTCAATCCGAATCCTGCTGGCCAAATTCCCCTCGGAAGCAGCAAGGGTCCGGCAGGCCGCCAAACAAGATCTGGTGGTGGCCAGCCTTGGCCAGCCCGATTTGCCGGTCAATCTGGACAATTGCTCGCCCAGCCGTCACGATGAGTCGTGGAGACAATCCCCCTCGGGGAGGGGATTTGATTCCAACATCCAGTTGCATGAGCAGAACGCAGGTCTGCAGGTGAGGTAGCGATGGCGAGCATCACGTTGGTGGGAGGTCCAGAAGAGAAGCGAGGCCAGAAGATCCGCCTGGAGAATCGAGAAATGGTGCTGGGTCGGCATCCCGACTGCGACATCGTGCTCGACTCCGGTTCGGTCTCCCGGCAACACGCAAAGATTTCCTTTCGCGACGGACGCTACCTGCTGCAGGACATGGGGAGTCGCAACGGCACGTATCTGAACAGCGAATGGCTTCACCAGGCGACGCTGCTGAAGGATGGCGATGCGATCCGGATCTGTGATCTGGAGTTCACGTTTCATGAAACGCAGGAACTGACGGTCCCGAGAAGTGCTGGCACGCTGCTCAGCAGCAAGGTGGAAGTGGAGATGGTCGATGATCCGCTACAGAGTGGATCGCGATCGATTCTGGGAAAACGGGAGGATGTCGGCAGCGGCTATGGAACCGCATCGAAGGTCCCGGCCCAGCAGCAGCTCTCCGCCATGGTGGCGATCTCACGAGCTTTGGATGGCGCCGTTTCGCAAGAGGTCGTTCTGCCTAAAGTACTCGATGGATTGTTCGAGATTTTCACCCAGGCGGATCGCGGCTATGTCCTCCTCTTGGATGAGGAAGGAGAGCTGATTCCCAGGTGGATCAAAGACCGCAAGGAAGGGCAGGACGAATCGGTCCACCAGATCAGCCGATCGGTGCTGCAGTATGCGATCGAGAAGAAGGAAGCGCTTCTGGTTTTTGATGCCGCGAAGGACGAGCGTTTCAAGGACTCGCAAAGCATTCTCGACTTTTCGATTCGCTCTGCCATCATCGCCCCGATTGTACTCAGCAACTCGACGCCGATCGGTGCCATCCAGCTAGACTCCCAGAAGAAGGCTCGCTTTGAAGAGCGAGACCTGGAAATGTTGATGGCGGTTTCCGGGCAGGTTCGCATTGCGTTTGAGAATGCGAGGATGGTGGAGCAACTGCTGCTGCAGAAGGTGCTGGAGCAGGATCTATCGCTTGCGCGTCAGGTTCAGTCAGCGTTTCTTCCTCAAAAGCCACCGGGCATCGATCGCTTCGAGTTTTCTCAGTTCTATCAACCCCAGCTGGATATCG
>JBJSWM010001184.1:0-1438 GCA_046085865.1 Pirellulaceae bacterium | reverse complement strand
ATTCACGTCCCAAAGGCTAAGATCCAACTGGGTGTCATTCCCAATTGGTGCCACCCACCATTTGCGGCTTTTGCTTGCATTCGCATCCCAAAGGTTAGATCCAACTGGGTGTCGTGATGCTGTTTGTGGCGATATGAACTTCGCTGGTCCCGATGCTAGGGCGGAGCCCATGGACCAGACGGCCATGCCACGAGCGGATCAAGACGCGCCGGGGAAAAGCTAGATATCGAAATTGGTGCCACCCACCCTTTGCGTTGCACCTTTTGCGCCGGCGATGCATTTGAATTCCGCTGGCAAGTATTCAAGCCTCTCGAGGTTCTCACGGTGGCGCGGAGGCACTGAGCTACTAGAAGCGAACGGCAGGGAAAACCAGAGATTGGAGCCGATCATCCATTCCCTTTTTTCTGGCATTGACGCCGACAAGGAGAATCACCCATCTTGGCTACGCATTTGGTGTGAATGGATGTCTCAAGAAATGGAGGATTCTTAGGATGAATTGGATGCACTCTGGAATTTTGGCCATGACGGGTCTGATCGGGATGTTAGCGAGAACGGAGGTCCATGCCGCAGTCATCAGCAATGGCACGCTCTCCGTCGAAATCTCGGATAGCAATGGAGCCATCAACTCGGTGGTATTCAACGGCACGGAGTTTTTTCGGCATGGGACCTTTGTTTCTGATTTTGGATTTCAGAATGATAACTTTAGTGGAACTTTTGTACGCAATACGGCAGACGGCGTCACGGAACAACTCGTCACCGTCACGGGCACTACGGTCAGCGGTAATTACGTGGGAGGTGGAGCCGATATTCAATTCAGTCGAAGCTACAGTCTTGTCCCAGGTGTGAATGTCCTGCGGATCACCTCGCAGTTGACGAATCAGGGTGTTGCACCGACCAACGTGGCCTATTTCGACACGTTCGACCCAGACCAAGGATATCCGCTTTATGGTTACTCGACGTTCAATGATGTGATCAGTCTGGATGGCATCCTTGCTGGCGAGGCGGTAGCAGGATCGGCTTACGCATTTGTGGCCGGTTCGCGTGATCCCCGAGTCGTTGTTGCCTCCGGAGGCCCCTTCGGGATCAATGATGGGACGACCCTCAACAACTTCTTGGATTTCCCCGTAGACGCAAATGGTTTCTTCGATGATCAGGGGACTCACCTTGGACTAAGAGTTCTCTTGGGTGCCGGGCAGACGACCTCAGTAACCTACGATTTAGCTTTCGGTCTCACTTCGGCAGAGGCTCGCGATGCCTTCACTGGGGCACAGGTTCCCGAGCCAGGGACGATCGCCATTTTTGCTGCAGGTTCGGCGCTTTTTGGCGTCGTGAATCGGCGGCGGTCGAAGGGCCAGTCGGTCGTCTCTTAGGCTGGCTTTCATCAATGGACTGGCAGGCATTGCCAAGTCCTAAATCATTCCCAATTGGTGCCACCCAC
>JBJSWM010001183.1:0-3805 GCA_046085865.1 Pirellulaceae bacterium | reverse complement strand
TCACGCCACCGATCTAAAACTTCTGATGCGTTTGGAGCGACGGCAGTCCGATCCGTCGCGTCAGCATCGGATCACGCACACGCTCCAGTGCATGCACCTGGGCGGCATCTACGACCACCTGGGAGGTGGTTTTTCTCGATACAGTGTCGATGAACGATGGCTGGTTCCGCACTTCGAGAAAATGCTCTACGACAACAGCTTGCTGGCCAGTTGCTACCTGCATGCGTTCCGACAGACGAAGCGATTGCCCTACCAGCAGGCGGCAAGGGAAACGCTCGATTACCTGCTGCGCGAAATGCAGCTGGAAGAAGGTGGTCTGGCCAGTGCCGAAGATGCCGACAGCGAAGGAGAGGAGGGAAAGTTCTACGTCTGGACACAATCGGAGATCGCCGATTTGCTGGGCAAGGGGCGTGGAGACCGCTTCTGCCAGATCTACGGAGTAGGTCCCGGCGGCAATTTTGAAGGGAAGTCGATCCTCAACCTGTTGCACCACGGTGCGCCAGGTAGCTACCCCAACTGGGACCAAATCGCGTCAGCCGGAGGGATGGAAGGACGACAGCTTCAGGCCGAGTTGGCGGACGATCGATGTCAACTCATGGAAGCCCGCGGTCGGCGGATTCGTCCGGGGCGAGATGACAAGGTGCTTTTATCTTGGAATGCGCTGGCCATCATCAGCATGGCCGAGTCGGTAGGTGTGCTCCAGGAACCTCGCTATCGAATCGCGGCTCAGCAGTGCGCCCGCTTCCTGATCGGCTCGCTAAAAACCGCCCGTTCCGAAGGGCTGTGGCGGCACGTCTGGCGGGGTGGTCAAGCCGAAGTGATCGCGTACCTGGATGATCTAGCCTACTGGATCCTGGCGATGATTGCGCTGCACCAGGCCGATGGATCTCAGGAGTGGATCGAGGAAGCAGTCGAGGCGGCCGAAGTGGTCTTGGACGATTTCGCCGATCCAGCAGGCGGTTTCTTTTTCACATCGAAGAAGTCCGAATCGCTGATTGCTCGCCCCAAGGATCGCTTGGATCACAGCATTCCAAGCGGCAGTGGCGCCATCGCCGAAGCATTGCTGATGCTGGGCACCATCACCGGGCGAACCGATTTTTGGGAGGCAGGGGAGGGGACGTTGCTGGAGGGGCTTCCCACAATGCAACGCGCCCTGGCGGCAAGTGGTCAAATGCTGCTGGCATTGGAGCGATGGACGGAGCCTGGGGAATTATGGGTGATTGTGCTCCCCGAAGACGTGGAGTTCCCCTCAGGATTGCGAGATCGACTGCACCGAGTCGATGCATCTCAGAGATTGATCCGTTGGGTCGAAGACCACCGCGTCACAGAACTTGGCGAGAACCATCCGGCGGTCCGGTATCGGACTGCGGTGGATGGGGAGGTGACTCTCTACCGTTGCATTGGCCCCCAGTGCGATCTCCCTGTCGTTGGGCTTGCTGCAATCGAAGCGATGCTCGAACCAAGCACATAATCATCGAGTGACAGCGATCGAACTCTGGCAATCGTTCTTCCACCAGCATCATGGCCGTCCCGGCCATGCGAACTCGCGACCCAACCTCTTCCAACGCGATCTAAACACTCAAACCGTTCGTTCTTCGGCCGGTTCGATATGGATCAGCACCTGCCGCAGCGCCGGTAGCTGCTGCAAGAGCACGGCTTTGACCATGCCTCCCAATCGATGCGCCTGATCGACGCTGGGATCGGCCGGAACATGCAGATGCAGGTCGGCATAAAAGCCAGCGCCGCTCTTTCGCACATGCAGCTTCTCTACCGCTCGCACCCCGTCCACCTGCTCGGCCACCTCCCGCACCTGCTCGGCCATCTCCGGCTCATCGGCATCCAGCAGCTCACGCAGCGCCGGCTTGAGAATGCTCCACGCCGTCCCAAGAATGATCGCCGCCGCAACCAACGCCGCCCACTCATCGGCCGCCGCCAGCCAAGCTTGGCCCGTCCACTTGGGTCCCCAAACGGCGATCGCCACCCCCACCAACGCGGCCAGGGAGCTGATGGCATCGGCGCGATGATGCCACGCATCGGCATGCGCCGCGCTCGATTGCTCCTGCTTCGCCCCGTGCGCTACCTTCCGAAACAGCAGCTCCTTCACACCGATCGCCAGCAGCAGCACCAGCAGCGTCCAGGGTTCGGGTGACGATGGCTCACCGGCCCAAGTCCGAATCGACTCCCAGGCGATCCAGAACGCTGCGATCACCAGCAGGCATCCCACCGCCAAAGCCCCAATCGCCTCCGCCTTCCCATAGCCATACGGATGCTTTTCATCCGCTGGACGACTGGCCACCCGCAGCGCTTGCCAGACCAGCAGCGAACCGATCGCATCGGCAAACGATTCGACCGCATCGGCCACCAAAGCACTCGAATGCCCCACCACTCCGGCCAGGAATTTGATCCCAGACAAAAATAGACTGGCGATTAGTCCCAGCAGCGTGTTGCGAAGAAGCGATGAACGTTCCATGGGATCGAGTTGGCTTATCCATTGAAATCGTAACGATGCACCCAACACTGTCCCTGCAAAGCGACGGCTGGAGAAATGGCGGTAGCACGATCGCAGCAAGACGAAGGAGCCATGGGAAGTCAGCAGTCGATGCTCTCCCTTTCCTCGAGCGAACGAAGGTGTTCGTTATACTCCAGGTCATGCCATCGCGGCGCTGGTTTGAGCAGGTGGAAAGGATGAGCGAACTTCGATGATGGTGCAGCAGCCTGGGGCCAAACCGACCCAACCTGTCGACCACCTGCGATGGCGGTGGTTGGCAGCCACGCTTCCAATCGGTGCATGCGATCTGCTGCTTCGCGGCGGCGGGCGCCCTTTTCTCCTGTGGCTGGGGATGGTGACGCTGTGGGGCCTGCTGGCCTGGGTCTTGCTGCGACGCCCCCCCGGATGGTTCCAACTGGAAACGCAAAAGGATTGGGAGAACCCCTGGAAGTTTCATCGGATCGAACTGCTGCCGAAACTCGATCGATCCGAACGATCGACATGGACCATCGTCGCGATGGCGGCTGCAGGACTGGCGGTCTGGGGACTGTTGCAGCCAGGATTGGCCAAAGACAAAAAAAGTTTGAAGGACTCTCTTCCCGAGTCTAGCCATCTCGCTTCCCCCTCCGTGCCCCCCGTGCCACCGTGAGAGCCCAACGAACTGCCCCGGCCAGGAAGTATCTCACAGAGGCACAGAGTCACAGAGATGAAGAATTCAGAAATTGGCTTTTAGCAATTCCCAGTCCTCCCCCTCCGTGTCCCCCGTGCCACCGTGAGAGCCCAACGAACTACCCCGGCCAGGAAGGATCTCACAGAGGCACAGAGTCACAGAGATGAAGAAATCAGAAATTGGCTCTGACAATCCCCAGTCCTTTCCCTCCGTGTCCCCCGTGCCACCGTGAGAGCCCAAAGATCTCCCCTGATCTTTGGATTCCTACCACTCCCGGTTACACTGAATCCTCGCGCTGCTTGGCGTGGTTGGTCTGTTCCAACATTCGCTCTGGACGAAAAGTGCCTTTTGGCCATGGGGAGTCGAATCGATGCGTGGTTGTGGTTGGCGCTGGATGGTGGGAATGGCAGGTTTTTTTGGCATCGCAATCAGCAGTGCGATGGCGGAAGACAAACCCGAAGCGCTCCTCGGTTGGTCCAAACAGGCAGCCACCGAAGGCCCCTGCGTCCAAGTGGGCGACGCCTTCATGGTCCCCTACACCTACACGATCCCAGGGACCGACATCGCCTGCGACATGATCCCGGTACCGGGCGGGACCGTGAAGTTGGGAAGCCCGGAATCGGAAGCAGGGCGAGCAGCCGATGAAG
>JBJSWM010001182.1:0-16709 GCA_046085865.1 Pirellulaceae bacterium | reverse complement strand
CATCAGTATTCCCCAGCCTTTTCCACCGTAATCTCGACATCCATCCGCGTGATGAGTCGGAATCAACCAACAAGTGACCAGCGATCCTGTTGGGTGTCGTTCGACCCAATCCCGGCTCCACCAAACGTCTCAACAGGTTAGGGGATCCCGGCGTTTTGTTCCAGTGGCGAGCCCTTTTTCTGGGGGCGATTCCCTTAGAATTTGGGGGAATGAAACCTGGCTTTCTATTTCTTCGACTCGTCGAAGCGGCAAAAAAGCCATTCCCTAGGGAATCGCGACTGCTGCAGCACCGCTGGTTAGGACCATGGTCTTCAGGGCGTGGTGATCGTAGGGAGCTCGTTCTACAAGGCAAGGTGCCTGCGAGCCGGGTCGCCAATGGCCAAGAGCATAGACATTTTCGCAGGGCGGGTGCAGCGTGATCAGATAGGGAAGGGTCACCGCGGTGGCGACAAATCGAACACCGCTGGCAAATGGCTGCATGCACGGAAACCGCTCGTGCCCATGACGCTCCAGCATCGCATCCTCGAAATAGAGTGGGTTATGGCAGATGGCGGTTGGAGCCCAGAACTTGGTGGTGGGGACTGGCGGCACATCTCGAGAGGGACCCCAGGGAAGTGCTTCGGGCTGGGGGGCTGTCGAACGCGCCTCGTCTTTGGGGGTTTTGCCGGTTCCCACCTTCTTGGTCGAGAGATCGGGGGCCCGCAACTCCGGTAGCGATCGCTCTTTTCCACCCGCAGGTACCGCCGAGACGGTGTTGGGGGTTGGGCGAGCCGCAGTGGACTGGGACTCGATGGTTGCTGTAGTTCCCTTTGTGGATGCTTGGGCCGGTACTGTCGCCGGAGTCTGCGTTGCTGCGGGGCGTTGGGCCACGACTGGCAGGTCGACCGGCGAGTCCTGCCCGTATGCCGTCAGGACACTGGCTAGCCACGCGATGGCGCCCAGAAGTGATGGGGAAAGGACCGAGCGATTGAGGATCGTCTTGGCGGCAAGTCGCATGTTCGCCTCCTGGAGTTTCTATCCCGATCGACATCCCCAGAGATGCTTACTGCCTGCAGTCTGGCGGCGTGTCGTCCCTTCTTCATCGAGTCGTCGCTGGGGAGATCATCAGCGATCCTGCGGTGCGGGGGCTCGGAATGACCGGTACGACCCTTGGGACCGGTAGAATCGATACAGTTTCTCATTGCTGTCGTTCTCAATCGCTTCCGTCCGGGATTTTCGTCATGCTGGAAGCCCAAGAAGTCTCCGTCCACTTTGGGAAGTCCCCGATCCTGCGGGAGGTATCTCTTTCGCTAGTTCAGGGGGAAACGGTTGCGTTGCTTGGAGCGACGGGAAGTGGTAAGTCGACGCTGTTGCGCGTCTTGATGGGAATGCAGCTGATTCGCACTGGAAAGATCCTTTGGAACGGCGTCCCGGCCAACATGGCCGAACTGGCTCGCCAGGGAAAGCTGGCCTGGGTTCCGCAGCACGAGGGGTTCTATCCCCAATGTACGGTCGAAGAAAACCTGCGTCTGGCTCAACAGTTCCAGTCGACATCGACTAGGAGAATCGAACCGTGGAGGGAAGTGCTTGCACGAGACATTCCGGATCTGCTGCCCATGCTGCGACGTCGGCCCGACGAATTGTCTGGTGGGCAGCAACGACTTTTGGCTCTGGCCCGCGCGCTGGTCAAATCTCCCGAATTCCTGCTGCTGGATGAGCCGTTCAGTCCATTGGATCCCCCGTTGCGGCAGACGATGCGAGAGCGGGTGTGGAGGTTGCAGAAGGACCGAAGGATTGGAGTTCTCCATGTCACTCACGACCCGATGGAGGCGCAAATGGTAGCCGATCGGGTCGTCTTTCTGGATCAGGGAAGAGTCCTTCAGCAGGGCGCCCCCGAATCGCTTCGGGAGGATCCGCAGCATCTGGAGGTGGCCAAGTGGATGCGTCGGATGTCGTCGCTGTTTTTTTCCGTGCCTCCCAGCGCCGAACCAGGCTGCTGGGATCTGCCGGAATGGAATCTATCCTTGCGGATCGATTCGTCTCAAACGACCTTGTCGGTAGCCAAACCACTCGACCTCATCGTTCCCTCCGAGGCATGGACGCCGCTGCGAGGCGAGGCGCCGGAGGGAGCGGCGAGGGTCAGCGTATCGATTTCGATGAAACCGATGGAGCGAAGGTGGATCGATAGTCATCGATGGCGCCGGTGGGCGACTCCGGGGGGCCAAAGCTGCTGGCGGATCGAGCAGCAGGAGGGTGGCTATGGGAATGGGGAGTCGGTCGCTTGCAGTTTGGACTGGAAGCGACTTCTTTGGTTCCAGCCCTCAGGTGACCGGATGCGGTGCGAGGTGGTCGCCAGTTGGCCAGCCGGGAGGGCAGCGTCCAGTTGAGCGAGAGGGCTGACTTTGGCACCGCTTGGCTCCGGCCCAGAAGAGGCCGCCTGGGTCGTTCAACGGCTGGGCTGCATGCCGACCTAAGGTAGCCCGATCGAGGGGTTTTGTGTGGCGGCCTGTGGTGCCAAGCGAATCGGTTGCAGCAGCTGCGGATTGCCTGGAATCCAGAAAAAGTCTTGGAAAATGCTAGTCACGAAACGTAGAAGCCCCTATTCTCTTGAAGAAACAGGGAACTTCTCGACCGCATCGGTCGTCCGATTGGCATGTCCGGGGGATTCCTGGAGCGATGGCCGAGAGGTCATGGTCATGCTACGTTCACTTCGTACAGCGATCGGTACCTGATCGCATCCTGGTAGTTTGGTTCCATCATGTCCGCCAAATCCTTGCCACCTGAAAGCGTTCAGCAGTCGCTATGCGACCTGTTGGATGGCCGGTTGCCTCCGTCGCAGAGGGAGGCGGTCGAACGGTTGATTGCCGAGGATCCGATCGCCTGTGATTTCTGGAAGGCGATTCGGGCGCAGCGTCAGGCTTTGAAGCGGGTTCCAGTGCGTCGATTGCCGGCGGATTTTCAGGACATGCTCGCCAAGCGTCTGTCGGAGGTCGAAGGGAGAGCCTTAGAGGTTCTCCCGACCGATCCACCAGCACCTACAGTTCGTCCAGCCTCCAACCCTTCAGGTCGATCGATCCCCGGATGGGTCTGGGGCTCGATGATTGCTGCGGCGGCGACGGTGGCGTTTGTCGCGGTCCGATGGCGACCTGAGTCGCCGCTGAAAGGCCAGTTGGGTGTTGTCGGTTCCTCGGATCCACAGGCTTCGGATGGGATGGTTCCGGGAAACAGCCTTCGGCGTCCAACCGTCGAATCGGTTGCCAAAGGTTCGCAGGAAGTGAATGCGAAAGAACTGCTTCAATCCACGCTCCCCAAGAACTCTGCGGCGCAGGCGGATGCGGCCAAGGGGGAGATCGCCATGGCGGATCGTGTTGAGCCGTCTAAGGCGGATGCGGGAGACAGTGGCAAGAAGCCACCGATCGAAGGTTTGGCAGAGGCTCCAGCTGTCCCGAAGATAGAACCGGATGGTATCCCCTCGGATCTTGGTCAGCAACTGGGGAGCCAATTCCTGATGGTCTATGACATTTCGGTCGACGATCAGGCGTTGGATGCCAACGTTTTAGAGGAGATATTCGAGCGGAACGACATCGCCTTTGAAGATCCGGTGAAGGTGGATCCTGAGGAGGTGGATCTTCTGAAGACATTGAAAGTGATTGGGCCTGGAAAGCCGAAGTCGAGCGAGTCGGTTGGTTTGATCTTCGTCAAGGCGAGGGCAGAGCGATTGGATCGAGCGATGGGGGAGGTTTGGGATCGTCATGAAGACTTCCCGGAGGCTTCTTTCGACATGGCGATCGACCCTCCTGCGATGGTAGCGCTGCAGGAATTGAAGTCGATCGAGGAGTTTGGTGAGTTCGAGCCTGGTTTGGGGGCAACCGACCAGCGCGCCGACGGGGTGGCTCGCCCATTCCTGCCACCGGCTCCTGGAGGACCGGATGCATGGAGTCAGTTTGTTGGGGTGGAGCGTCGGGCGAAGCCAGAGTCGACCGCTAGAAGGCATCTTCTGGCACAGCGCCGCAAAGTGAGCCAGGCGCTTTCCGAGGCGATGAATCCGGTCGCCTACGCGCTCCTGATAGTGCGTCCAGCACCGGATCGCTGACGGCCTTTCTTCCCCACGGCAAGCGGCATGGAATTCAGGCTCCTGCCGATCTCTGCGAAGCATCGGTTGGGGAGGCTGGAAACTATCTATTCCTGCTCAGGACTGGGGAAAATCGTTGACAGATCTTTCCTGCAGATCCTATTCTGAATAAGGGGAGTCGCGGTGACAGGCCGATTGTTCGATCGGCCCGGAGTGGGCTTGTAGTCGAGCCGCTGGGAACCGTCAGTGAACTCCTCGTCGTCCCGGGCTGCACATTGGGCCGCTCGTCGTTTCGGGACGCCAACAGTTGCAGCCCTCGTGTTTCAGCGGGAGTCGGTGGAATGATGGATCATTTGCGATTGGCAGCTTTTTGGAAGCGATGGTCCCTGGCGGGTGGAGTGGCGTGCATTGGATTGATGTCCAGCCCGATCCAGGTGATGTCGCAAGAAGAGGCGCAGGCCGAAGCTCCGGCAGCTGCGGCGCCACCAGCCTACGATACGCGGCCGATCGGCGAAGCATTCCAGAATGAACGAGCCGTGCGAGATTTCCAGAAGACGAAAAAGGAGATGCTTCGCGGGGAGGCGGAATACAATGCCGACCAGATTCGGCAGTACTACCAACAATATCTTTTTCCCAAGATGGTCCAGGTCGATCATCCAGAAGAGATCAATCTGGTGCGGGCAGAGATTTTCGATGATCTCTTCCAGATGCGGACTCCTCAGACACGCGTGGAAGACCGAGCGGCCCACGTGAAAATGGTAGCCGACTTGATGACCGGGATTATCGAACGCGGTAACTTTCACCCGTCGGCCAAAGTCAATGCGGCGCTGATCCTAGGAAGCCTGGACAGTGAGTTCGCGACAACCAAGACGCCACCGGTTCCCTATCGAGCGGCATTGGGGCCCCTGGTACGCTTGGTGCAAAACCCTCCCTCCGACGGACTTCTGGTCGCCGCACTTCAGGGGTTGGAACGCCATGCCTCGGTCAGTGCCGTACGATGGGACGATCGCACGCGAAGCAACATGACCAATGTGATTGCCAAAGTGCTGACGGCACAGCCACCCGCTCGTCGTTCGGTTGCGGCACACAGCTACATCCAGAGAAAATGCCTCCAGCTTCTATCGCATTACAGCTCGCCCGAGCATGCTGCAGCGAAGGACTTTGTGCTCAAGTCGACCACCGACCCGAAAGCCGATCCAATGCTGAGACTGGCCTGCGTGAAGCTAATGAGCAACTCGTTTGGCGACATGCCGATCGATGCCGATCAGGCAGCCAAGGGAATGTCAGGGACGGTGGAATTGACTTGGTCGCAGACACGGCAGTGGATTGCGGCGGTCAAATCCCAGTTGCAGAAGCCGGGTGAGGGAAGCCTCGGCGGTATGGGCGGCATGGGTGGCCTTGGAGGACCTGGCTTGGGTGGTCCTGGTCTTGGCGGTGGTGGATCCGCAGGCATGGATAATGGCTACGAAGGCATGGCCGGAGGTGGCGGCCGAGGCGGAGATGCTGGATCGAGCAAAAAAGAGTACCCCATCGATACCCAGCCACCCGAAGTGCGGATTTTGAGGCGGCACCTGAACCAAATCCTCGAGTTCGTCCATCTTGGAATGGATGGCAAGGCCAAAGGGGAAGGGGAGGAGTCGCCTGCCGGTGGTTTCCTTGCAGCGCTCAAAGACCACGAAACCAAGGCGCAGGCTCAGGAAGTTCTTCAGCGGATCGCGGAGCTACAGGAAGCGGTCAACAGCGACAAGATCAAGGATATGGAGTCATTGCGCAAAGCGACGGAAACGAAGATCCGGAACTTCGGCAAGATGGCTGTGGAGTATCCAGGAGTCGAGGAGCTGGTTGGAGATGAACCGCCAGCAGAAGAGGATTCTCCTGCACCAGCCGATGCGCCCGAGGCCCCAGAAGGGAATGCCGGTGGAGAGAATACCGCCGGCGGCGGCGATGCGTCTGCACCTGCAGAGGGGGGCGAGGCGCCTGCAGATGGTGCTGCCAGTGGCGATGCCCCGCCGGCGGGCGAGCAACAGGGTAGCGAGCAACAGGGTGACCAGGGACAAGCAGAAGAAGGCAAAAAAGACGGCGATCCTGGCCAAGGGACAGCCGGCGGAAATGGCAATTAACCCGCTGGCTGGAGTTGCTTAGGAGCCGAAACGCGGTGTTGGATGTCAATCGCCTTCCGAGTTGTCGACACGCAGTGTAGCTCTCTGTGGGATTTTGGCTGGCTGGATCGTACCTTCTTTGCGATCGAAGGCGGTTCACAGCGACTGTCTGACCAAGCGGTTCTCGGTGCGTTGGTTCGAGATCCCATTTTCCAACGTTCGTTCTGCTCGCCTGGACCTTGGGGTGAATCGATCGGCCGTCATGGTCCCTGTCTTCATGCAGCGATGAGCGAGGCGTGGTACCAGCCGATCTCCCATCGCCAGCTGGAAGATCGGATCGATGCTTGCTTCAACGATGCGACTTGGACGGAGGCACCATCCCGGGACCAACTGCAGGCGGTCGAAGGGTGGTTGCAGCAGGTTCAGGAGGAGGCAACTCGAGTGTGGGAACTTGCGATTCCCAGCGGCAAGGAAGCTCGGGTCGAATGGGACTTTATCTGGCTGCTCTTCCGGGAGTTCGCTTGTCTCTGGAAGGACCGCAAGCAGCTTCAGATTGCGGTCTTGGGATATGACTGATCGGCAGAGCGGCTGCAGGGATTCAGCGCGTGGGCCCTGGAACTTGCGACCGGTTCTTCCATCGTTCAGGGATCGCATCCCATCCTGTCAGTTACCGACCCAGCGGGCTGTCAGGAACCGACCCAGCGGGCAAGCAGCGAGCGGGCGACGGCGGGATCTTCGGTGCCGCCAACGATGGCCCGCCCATCCCGGAATAACGTGATGCTCCATTCTCCCTGTTGCCATCGGACCAAGAAGGGATTGCTCCTCTCCAGTCCTTGGCCCTCCCATCGCTTGGCGATTTTCCCCAGATCGGTTTCCTGGGGATGGGTTGGGGTGATTTGGACGGCGTTGCGACCGCAGAGAACCGCCACATCCCCCCCCGCTCTGCCCCGAAGGAAATCGCGACTGCCTCGGCAGCTGGGGCAGCCGACGGAACGCAATCGATCGGTGGCGATGGACCGGAGGAGGTGACGCCAGCCATCGACCAGCATCATCTCCATTGGCATCGGTTGATCGGGATTGGACAGATACTGAACGGCCAGCATCGCCTGGTGCGCGGTGACCATCTGGACGGCAGGCAGCAGGACTCCCGCCGTGTCGCAGGTGGGTTGGTCTTCAGGGCGGGGTGGTTCGGGTACCAGGCAACGGAAGCAGGGAGTTCTCCCAGGTTGCAGGAAGATCACTTGCCCTGAGGCACCGACGACCCCGGCATGGACCCAGGGGATTCCCGTCTCCAATTGGCACTCGTTGATGACATAACGAGTCAGAAAATTGTCGGTTCCGTCGATCACCAGTTGGCACTCCCCGAGCAGTTCCTGCGCGTTTCGCCAAGTCAGATCGGCGACCTTGACCTCCGTTTTCAGTCCGCTCCAGATCGCCCTCAAATGGGTATCCGCAGCGACCGCCTTGGGGAGTCTCTGGCGGGCGTCGGAGTCGGTGTAGAGGACTTGTCGAGGGAGATTGTCCGCTTCCACCCAGTCGCGATCGATCAGTTGGAGGTGGCCGACGCCACAGCGGGCAAGTTGCATCGCCACCGAGGAGCCTAGGGCTCCCAGCCCAACGATGGCGACGCGCGAATCGAGGAGCCGTTTTTGCCCGGTGGGGCCCAGTCCCGCGAACGCCACCTGCCGGCGGAAACGGGGATCGAGCAGATTGCTAGCATCGTGATCTTGGCGCGGATCCATCGAAAATCCCATTGCCTCCCGTCGACTGGCTCCCCTACACTCCCGCTTCGTTTGGTGGGCGTGGTCCACAGACACATCTTCGCATCCCTGAGCGGTCCGTCCAGGGCGCTGGCCGCGAAGAGCTTGGTCGACGCCCCATAGGTAGAGCTACTCACAGGTCGGAAGGAACCCCGCATGTCTCCCTCGGTCACCCTGATCGTTCCGGTGTTCAACGAGCAGGACAACATCCAGCCGCTTTACCAGCAGTTGCGACCGGTGATGGATCAAATGGGGGATGTCGAGTTGGTGATTGTCGATGATGGATCGACCGACGCCACGCCAGAACGCCTTCAGGAGATTGTGGTTCGCGATCGACGGGTGGTCGTCGTCCAGTTCCGTCGCAATTATGGCCAAACAGCGGCGATGCAGGCGGGCCTCGAGCAGGCTCGTGGGGATTACCTGGTGACGCTGGACGGGGATCTCCAGAACGATCCTCTGGATATCCCGATGATGCTGCAGAAGTTGGATCAGGGTTATGACTTGGTCCATGGCTGGCGCAAAGAGCGACAGGATACGTTCTGGACCCGACGTTTGCCGTCGATGATCGCCAATCGGTTGATCAGCGCCGTGACGCGATTTCCAATTCATGATCTGGGGTGCACCCTAAAGGCGATGCGTCGCGAGATCGCTGACGAACTGGAACTTTACGGGGAGATGCATCGCTTCATTCCGATCCTGGCGCATGGTCGCGGGGCGCGATGCGTTGAGGTGGAGACCCATCATCGGCCTCGCATTCACGGCAAAACGAAGTATGGACTGTCGCGTACCTTGCGCGTTGTGCTGGATCTGATCACCGTCAAATACCTGTTGGACTACTCCACCAGCCCGATGAAGTTCTTCGGACGCATCGCTGTGGGGTTGGTCGGTTTGGCGATGGCCGCCATCGCAGTCGTGATCGGCATGAAAGTGCTGGGTGGAGTCGATATGACGGGCAATCCGCTGCTGTTGCTGGGAGTGATGACCGGTTTGATGAGCATACAGGCGCTCAGCATCGGACTCTTGGGTGAAGCCTCCACGCGGCTATACTACAGCCGCAACCATCGCCGTCCCTTTGCCATCCGCAAAGTGACGGGGGGACGAACCGAAACGATCCCGATGCGTCGCACTGGCTGAGCCAAGTTCGGGGACGATGGATGCGGGAAGGACGATCATCCGATCGGATCCAGATAGCCCGCCGACGGAAAAGAGCAAGAGAAGGGATGGGCCGCGCGGTGGAGGGGAAAGAGCCGATCGACGTGAAGATGGCCGAGCGGCTGACGAAGCTGGAGATTCTGGTCGCGCACCAGCAGAAGACTCTGGAGACGATGAACGAAGTGGTCGTCGACCACACCAAGGCAATGCTGAAGATGGAGCGATTGCTGGCGCGGATCGAAAACACGGTGCGCGAGATGCGGCGTGAGGCGACGGAGCGATCGAGAGATCCACGCGACGAGAAGCCGCCGCACTACTGAAAACCGGTCGGTTGGGGATTCGATGCGTCTTTCCGTTTGGCGATTCCGCCAAACGAGAGTGCCCCCGTTCGTCAGGAACGGTAGAAGCTCGCCAACAGGTGGATTCGATCCGCTAAGACGCTCGGGATCGGAACATCGATCGACTCCACTTTCCCTTGGATCGCTCTTCCACGCTGCCGGTGTGCCCAGTCGCTACGCGGTGTACACTGGGATTCCAAGCAGTGGATTGGAAAGAAGATCGACCCGATGGGAGGGATGGCATGCTGGCAGGCAGGAATGCAGTGGTGACAGGGGGAGCGTCTGGAATCGGTCTGGCCGTGGCCAAGGCGTTGGTCGCCGATGGGGCTCGCGTGTTGATCGGAGGACGCAGCGCCATCAAGTTGGATGAAGTGACCGAGTGGGGAGGGACGTCCCTGATTGGCCAAACTGTCGACGTGGCCGACCGTCAGTCGGTTGCGGAGTTTTTCGAGCGAGCGCGTCGCGACCTAGGGCAGATCGATATCTTGGTTCATGCTGCGGGAGTCAACATTCCCAATCGAAGCATGGACGCGATGCGGCCGGAGCAGTGGGATGAGGTGATGGCGATCAATGCGACCGGCCCCTACAACTGCCTCCGCGAGGTGCTGCCAGAGATGAAAGGGCGGCGGGAGGGGACAGTCATTTTGATCTCCAGCGTCACCGGGAAGCGCGCCCTGGCTCTTGGTGGAGTCGCCTACTGCGCCAGCAAATTCGCCATGACGGCACTCGGGACCTGCGTGGCCAACGAGTGCTTGGAGGCTGGGGTGCGGGTGACCAATGTCTATCCGGGCGAGGTGGACACTCCGATTCTGGAGCAGCGTCCAACGCCGATCACCGCGGAGCATCGGGCGAGGATCCTGCGTCCTGAGGATGTCGCGTCGATGATTCTTTCGATCATCCGCCTGCCGTCTAGGGTGCATATCCCTGAGATTGTCATCAAACCGATCACACAGTCCTGGTTCTAGGTCGTCGATCCGATGGTGTGGGCAGATGCCGGTCCCCGTAGCTTTTGGCAACTTGGTCATCCTTGGTTCGCAATCGTGACGGAGGGGGTGACAAGATGGCCGATCCAGTGGCTTGGGGACTGGGGATCTGTCTGATTCTCTTTTTTGGCAGTCTGATCCGGCTGACCTGGCGTGACCGAAGCCGCATGGAGACGGTGGAGCAATTTGTGGTTGCGGGCAGGTCGTTCGGGCCGTGGACTTCTGCCGGCGCGATGATCGCCGTCTGGTTTGGCGCGGAGTCGTTGATGTCGACGGCCAACCAGGTCGCTCAGCAGGGATGGTCCGGTGCGATGCTGGACCCGATCGGATTTTCGGTCTGCCTGGTCTTGGCGGCTGCGACGATTGCCCCAAGGATCTGGGAGCGAGGTCTGCTGACGGCAGGGGACCTTTTTCGACAGGCGTACGGTCGGTCGGTAGAAATGGCCGGCTCCTGGGTGCTTGCCATCAGTTACTTGGGCTGGATCGCTGCCCAGTTGGTCGCTTTTGCGACCTTGGCCGAAGTGGTTTTTGGGGCCCCGAGGTTCGTTTCCGTCTTCGCCATCGCATCGTTGGCGGCACTGCTGGCAGCGATTGGTGGTCTTCGATCGCAGGAGGGGAGCAATGCCTTGCAGTTGGGGGTGATTCTTGTCGGGCTGTTGGTGCTGTTGGCCAGTGCCTTGGGAACTACCGGAGGGGAGGTCTTCTCGCAGGGGATTCCCTTTCATCGCGGAGGTTGGTCGGAGGGATTGGCACCTGCCGTGGCGGCACTTCTGGCCGGGGCGCTGGGCAATCTGCCGATGCAGGATCTGGTGCAGAGGATCGCCGCCGCTCGCTCCCCCCGCATCGCTCAGATTGCCTGCCTGATGGCGGCGGGCGGATACATCGCAATCGGCAGCGTTCCGATGTTGCTGGGGGAGCTGTCTAACGACCTGTTGTCGATCGACGCCTCCTCCACAGCCGATCGCCTCACGCGGCTCAGCGATCGACTGCTCCACCCAATCGCCCAGGTCATTTTCCTGATGGCGATTGTCGCCACGGTGACATCAACATTGATTGGTGCCATCCTGGCCCCCGCTAGTCTTCTGGGTTGCAATCTCGCACAGCCGATCTGGGAGCGGTTTGCTCGCAGACCGATGGACCAACGCATCGGAGTGGCCTTTCAGCGGGTGGCGATTGTCGCGATGGCATGGATGAGCGCCTGGGTGGCGTGTGGTAGCGAGACGATTTACGATCTTCTGGAGAGCAGTTATTCGCTGGGGCTGGTGGGGTCCTTCGTCCCGTTTGTCGCAGCGCTCTATTTGAAAAACCCGCTTCCACGCCAAGCCGCCTGGGGGTCGATGGCGGCTGGCATCGCGGTGTGGGCTTCGCTGCAATGGGGGCCCGATGTCGGTTGGAAGTCCCATTGGCTGGCGACCCCCACGCTTTGGCCAGCGATGCTTGGGGAGCTGGTTTTTGACCCGGCGGTGGGCGGGTTGGTCGCAGCGGCTGTCGGGTTCTTTCTCCCCCTTGGGCTCTCCCGCCGCAGCGCCAGATGAAACGATCGGATGGTTGCGGCTGACCCACTTGGCCACCAGCAACCACGGCGAGTCGGTTTTCGGCTACCATAACGGAGAGTTCGGCGCGCGGTCGAATTCCGATGCGCCGAGGTGGTCAGACAGCTGGCCAAATGCAGTCCAGCAAGCGGAATCAATGAGGGAGATCCAACAATGAATCGAACAAATCCATGGAGCTGGGCGGCACTGGGGTTGCTCACCTCTGCCACCTTGGCCCCGATGGCAATTGCCGACGACTGGCCATCCTTTCGTGGAGCCGATCGATCGGGGGTAGCGGCTGACAAGAATCTGCTGGAGCAATGGCCGGCCGAAGGGCCAGCGATGATCTGGGAGGGGACCGGAGCAGGCCGAGGGTATGCCAGCGTCGCTGTGGCCGATGGAAAGCTGTTCACTCTGGGCGATGGGCTGTCCGATGCGCCGGATGCGGAAGAGTACCTGAGCTGTTTTGATCTGCAGTCAGGCAAAAGGCTTTGGATCGCCAAGACGGGAAGTCCCTGGACCGAAGGCCAGCCATCCTGGCAGAGTTCGCGTGGCACGCCGACAGTGGATGGAGATCGTGTCTATGTGATCACTCCGTTTGGTGTCCTGCTCTGCTGCAACACTGCGGATGGCAAAGAGAAGTTTCGAGTCGACTTGAAGGGGATCTACGGCGGCAAAAAGGGAGACTCCTGGGGCTACAGCGAGTCGGTGCTGATCGATGGAAATCGACTGATCTGCACCCCAGGTGGCGAGGAAGCCACCATGGTGGCGCTCGACAAGCGAACCGGAGAGCTAGTTTGGAAGTGTGCGCGAGCTGGGGATCGCGGGGCAGGTCATGCGTCGATCGTTATCTCTGAGCCGGCGGGACGTCGCGTCTACGTCCAGACGACCGCCAGCGGAGCCCTTGGGGTGGATGCCGCCAGCGGCAAGCTGCTTTGGGAATACCCGATCGACCAGACCACCGCCGTGATTCCAACCCCGATCGTTCGGGGAGACTTGGTCTTCTTCTCCGCTGGATACAAACGAGGCGGCGCGCTGCTCAAGCAGGCCAAGGATGGCGACGGCGTGAAGATCGAAGAAATCTACGGACTCAAAACCGAACTGGCCAACAAGCATGGCGGTATCGTGCTTGTGGGGGATTACCTCTATGGCGATTCGGATGACCAGGGAATTCCGTTTTGTGCCGAGCTGATGACGGGGAAGGTGGTTTGGAAGAAGCGTGGTTCGGGGCGTGGTTCTGCAGCATTCACAGCAGCCGATGGGCACATCTATGTCCGCTTCTCCGATGGCACCCTGGCTCTCGCGAAGGCCGATCCAGGCGATTACACAGAAGTCGGGTCGTTCAAGATTCCCAATAGCAGTGAGCGACCCAGTTGGGCGCACATGGCGATTGTCGATGGCAAGCTGATTCTTCGCGAGCAGGACAAGATTTACTGCTACGATCTGCGACGGCCCTGATCGCCGGCATTTGCCTAGGACTTCATCCCAAGAAGACTCCATGACTCACGCGGTGATGGAGTCTTTTTTTGTCGACAGCGGCCTTTCCATCTGCGATGCTGTTGGCGCAGTTCGGGGAAGCGGTGGAAGTGGCTGGATCCTTAGGCGGGACCTCAGCGATCGTCGATCGACCTCTCCAGTTCGAGGGAATCTGTGTCCGGTGGTGTCACTCAGAAGGTGAGGATTCTCATGGCCAATAGCAAGCGGGTGCAAGCAGCAGGTCTCCGGAGCGATGCGGGTGAGCCACGAAGAAGGCATTCCGGCGATGGCACCCAGCGGGGCTTGTTCGATCCGGTTGGATCGGTCGATCGCCGTGCCTTCGGTAAGGGACTGGTGGCTGCCAGTGCGATCCTCTCAGCGCCCGCCATCGTGCGGGGACGCAATCTCAATGAGAAGCTCCGGCTGGCGATCGTCGGCGTAGGAGGAGCCGGTGGCTTCAAGATGGATCAAATGAGCCAGACCGAACAGATCGCCTGCCTTTGTGATGTTTCGGAAAATGCGCTAGGCAGCGCTGGATCGAAATTCCCTGAGGCGAGGAAGTTCACCGACTACCGCAAGCTGTACGACCAAGCCGATCTGTTTGATGCCGTGGTGGTCAGCACTCCAGAGCATACCCACGCCTTTGCGACACTTCCAGCTCTGCAGCTGAAGAAGCATACCTTCTGTGAAAAGCCGTTGGCCTACAACGTCTGGGAGACACGTGTCATTCGGGAAGCGGCAGCCGCCGCAGGCGTCGCGACGCAGATGGGGATCCAGATCCATGCGGGTGAGAATTATCGGCGAGTGGTGGAATTGGTGCAAAGTGGATTCATTGGACCGGTCCGCGAAGCGCGCGTCTGGGTGGGAAGAGCCTGGGGAAGGCAGTCGGCTGAGGCAGCCGAGCGGAATGGAGATTTGGTGAAGGTCCAGGAGCGACCCGAGGGGGAAAGTCCTGTACCGGCAGGGCTCGATTGGGATCTCTGGCTTGGGCCAGCTCCCTATCGCCCTTTTCATGAGGTCTATTACCCTGGCCCCAAATGGTACCGCTGGTGGGATTTCGGCAATGGGACGATGAGCGATCTGGGGTCGCACTGGAACGACCTAGCCTTCTGGGCGCTGCAGCTTCATGCACCTACCTCAGTCGAGGCTTTTGGTCCACCACCTCATCCCGAACTGGCGCCGGCGTCGATGAGCGTCGTCTACCAGTACGGGGCGCGTGGAGATCTGCCGCCCGTGCAAGTGACGTGGTATCAGGGGGAGGATAAGCCACAGCTTTGGAAAGAGCAAAAGATTCCACAGTGGGGCAGCGGCGTCCTGTTCGTGGGAACTGAAGGAAGAATGGTGCTTGCTGATTACGATAAGCACCTGGTGCTGCCCGAAGAGCAGTTTCGGGATACCAAACGTCCTGATCCCTATCTGCCCAAGTCGATCGGACATTACGCCGAGTGGTTGCATGCCTGCAAGACAGGGGATCCAACCACTTGCAATTTCGACTATTCAGGATGGCTGACCGAAGCGAACCATCTCGGAAATGTAGCGCATCGCGTCGGGCAGAAGATCGAGTGGGACAGCGCTGCGATGCGGGTCACCAACACCGACCGCGCCGAACCCTTTCTGAAGCGCGAGTATCGCCCCGGATGGAAGCTGATCTGATTCGGGGTTCATCGGGTCATTTCTTCGATCATTGCTTTTGATTTCTCACACTCAGTCCGCCCCGGCGGACGGTATACCTGCTCGTTCTCGATGCTCCAGGGGCCCAACGCTTCTTTTCGGGGCTTGAGTCGCACTTCATTGAGTGCGAGGACGAGTAGGATAAAAACCAGTAGCCTATGCTCCTAAGCCACAACGATCCCTGAAGAGCCTGATTCGATTGGCTTGCGGGCCGCAGGCCAGTCGCCAGAGCGAAGACGCGACAGCGGCCACGCGCGGGGTGACAGCAGAAAGAGGAGTTCGGGATGACGATGCAGAGCAGTTCCCCCGAGGCAACCTCGGACGGCGCCAAAGTCTGGGCGGGCATCGATGTGGGGGGCACCAGCATCAAGCTTGGCGTGGTGGCCGATGACGGATCCATCCTCTCCCAGACGCAGATCGATACCGAGGAATCCAAGGGGCCGGCGGATGCCATGCGGCGTTCGGCTGAAACGCTGCGGTCGTTGGCGAGCCAGAAGAGCGTTCCTTGGGATTCGATCGTCGCCGTGGGCTTGGGGACCCCTGGCAGTCAGGATATCGCTCGCGGGCGGCTGATCGAACCTCCCAACCATCCTCATTGGCATCACTTTGGAATCGTCGACTGCCTCAGCCAGCAGGTAGGCAAGCGCGTTCACTTCGCCAACGACGCCAATGCCGCGGCCTATGGGGAATTCTGGCTGGGGCTAGGGAAGGGACGCGATAGCATGGTGCTGCTGACGCTGGGAACAGGCGTTGGAGGCGGTATCATCACCGATCACCAGCTGGTGGTCGGGGAGAATAGTTTTGGTTCCGAGTGCGGGCATGTCATTGTCGACGGAACGCCAGGGGCCAGGGACTGTGTCTGGGGTGGTGGGAAGGGGCACCTGGAGGCATACTGCAGTGCCAGTGCGGTGGCGGCGATCACCGAAGAGCTACTGGGTGAGCATCCCACAAGCCTGCTTTATGCCCATCAGGGATCGGTGACCGCCAAGAAAATATTTCAGGCGGCGACGCAAGGGGATGCCTTGGCGCTGGAGCGGATCGCCCAGACCGCCTACTGGTTGGGGATCGGTATCGCGTCGATCGTTCACATGATCGACCCTGGGCTGGTCGTCCTGGGAGGTGCGATGGATTTTGGTGGGGCTCAGTCCCCCATCGGAGTCAAGTTCCTCAAGGACACTGTCGCTTCCTTCCGCGATCGCAGTTTTGATCATGTCTTTGCGGGGACCACGGTCGACTTTGCAAAACTTGGGTCGGACGCCGGTTTCCTGGGAGCCGCCGGGATCGCTCGGCATCAGGAGCGGTACCCACGTCGGGGCAAGCAGGATAATATGAGCCTGTAGGACAGGTGACAGACGCTCCCATGGTGAGCCGTTTCTCCTGGTCGGATAGGATGGCTTTCCCCCTCGCCCAGGGGAAGGTTTTGGCTCTCCTGGGCCGAGGACATGCATTGATGCCCGACATTCCCATTGCCAACATTCGCAACTTCTGCATCATCGCGCACATCGATCACGGCAAGAGCACGCTGAGCGACCGCATCCTCGAACTCACCAAGGCCGTCGACGCCCGCGACATGCGCGCCCAGTACCTCGACTCGATGGATCTCGAGCGCGAGCGCGGCATCACCATCAAGGCGCAGAACGTGCGAGT
>JBJSWM010001181.1:0-806 GCA_046085865.1 Pirellulaceae bacterium | reverse complement strand
ATTCCTATCGGCTCGGTGCTTGTCATCGACGGTCAGATCGTTGGACGTGGACACAATCGCCGGGTCCAAAAAGGGAGTGCCATCCTGCACGCCGAGATGGATGCGATTGAAAACGCTGGTCGGCTGAAAGCGAACGACTATCGGCGGTCGGTCTTGTACTCGACCCTGTCTCCCTGCGACATGTGTTCGGGTACCGCGCTGCTTTACCGAATCCCAAAGATCGTCATCGGAGAGAATCGTACGTTTCGCGGCCCTGAAGATCATGTCCGGTCGCGTGGTGTCCTTCTGGAGATTGTGGACGACTCGGAGTGCATTCGACTGATGGAAGCGTTCATCCAGTCGAGGCCCGAACTCTGGAATGAAGACATTGGGGAATAATCGGCTGACTGTATGAGAACTGGAGCATCCCACTTGTTTGCGGCCGACAGCACCACCGGCTGAGAAAATGGTATCGGCCTTCCCCCCAACCGTGAGCCGAAAACTGACTTGCCGACCGGATGGCAGGGGTCTTCGGCGCAAGAAGAGGCAACCATTTTGGACCGAAACTAGCCTCAGGAGCACATGGCGATGATCGAGCTAACCAGAGCGAGTCGTTCGAATCTGCGACAGGGTGCGGTCTACATGCTGGTCGGGTTGTTGTGGGGATTTGTGGTCCCCGCCAGCTTGTTTCCGCGCCTTGCCCTCGGGGCCCACATCCAGCTCACGGCGCACGGAGTCATGTTCTTGGTTGCGGGGCTTGTCCTACAGCATCTCCGTTCACCGAAAGGTGGTATGACGGAAAAAACCTTGATCGCTGCACCTTGGCT
>JBJSWM010001180.1:0-5936 GCA_046085865.1 Pirellulaceae bacterium | reverse complement strand
ATCAGCAGCCCAAGCAAACCAACGGCGATGGCGCCTACCCAGAGCTGCTTCGCGCGATTCCGATTTCCCGATTTGGTGCGGGAAGTCGGCGGCGAGCGACCTGCGCTATGAGTCTTAGATCGCAACTTCGATTGGAAAGTTGCTGCGGTAGCCTGGCGGCTTGGGGCGGTCTGAGGTTTCCGCAGAGTCGGATCGGCGGGCGTTTGGGAGCTGGACTTCGCTGCAAGAGAGTTTTCCTTTTCCCTCTCGGTGGATTGGGATGTTGCTTGCCGGGAGCTAGCGATCTGGAACAGAAGACCCCATAGATCAAGGAAGGGAAGCAAGACTCCCTGCTGATCGACCCACCATCGCTGGGAATCTTCCAAGGCAATCCCATTTTTGTGATTTCGCAGGTTGTCTTCCTGCAAGCGATTCGACTCCTGCGGCGGGAAACTCGTGGCCAGTGATTCCCATTCGGCAGCTTGTTTTTTCCAGTCCGCGCGCACGCTTTCAGGAGGAGTGGGCCAAGTTTGGAGAAGGAGGTCCAGGGAAGCCCAGGGGCCACCGGAAAGGACCCACCAGGATCGGCCCCGTGAGTCGGTCAGATGCAACAATTCGGCTTCCACTCGCGGCATCATGCCGTCGTTCGCCTCTTGCCAAGCGGCAGGAAACCAGCGTTCTTGGACGAATCGTCGTTCGACATTTAGGTCCTCTGGAGGCAACCATCCCAAAGCGGTGATGCCATGGGGAGATGGGTCGGTCTGCCTAGCGGCGAAGAGTCCCGCCGAGCCTGGTGCCGGTAGCACCGTCCAAGGATGAGGATTGGCTTGCTGCCCCGTCGCGGTGGGGGCACCATCGGTTTGCGAGGAGGGGGGCGAAAGAGCCTCCAGTCCATCGGCCAAGGAACTTGTCTTCGGCAGGTCGCTCAACGTCGTTTGTCCTTATGCAGCCCGAATCAAGCCCTTTGGACCGCTGTTTATCTCTTCGCAATCGGAAAAGTTGAGAGGAAGGCGCCAAGCTGTCATTACGATTTTTGTCGTTTTGCAAGCTAGAAATCAATCGTTTCAGCGAACTTTTCACCTCGGACAAGCCGATAGAACGGACTGTAACGGCTCTGCGGAACCTACCCGATACGCGAGTTCTTCCGAACTTCGTGTTGATGGAAACGCTACCAGTAGTGCTCGTCATGCCTGGATATGCGGGTTGGATGCAACCCAAGCATGTCTGTGGAAGACGGGATGGGAGCGGGATGGGGAGCGCGAGTTGGCCATCCAAGTGGGCTGATAGGGGGGATGGCTTTGTGTCGCTGCGCGTGCGATCGATGCCGACTGCCGCTGGAGATGAATCGATGAACTGGAAGAATCGTTGGACTCGGACACTATCGTTTGGACTGGCCACCTTCGGCGGCCTCCAATCTCTGCATGCTCAGACACCTCAAGGCATGGTGGTCCCAGGTCCATCTGCTCCCGGGATGAACGCTCGTGTCGGATCCAATCCGGACGTCGAAGCTGTCATGCCCGCTGGTTTTTTGGGAGCGCCATGCGATTCGCCCACCGGTGGTGGATCGGGCCACTGGGTTCCTTCTAGTGGTGGCGCCGGTGGTGGCTCGAGTCACTTCGGTGGCGGCCTTTTCAGCCACTGGGGAATGGGTGGTGGTGAGTCGCTTGGCGCATGCGGAGGACCGATGGATCCTTGCGGCATGGGTGGATGCGGCGGTGCCTGCGGTGGCGGCATGGGGGGATGCGGCGGTGCCTGCGGTGGCGGTTGCGGCCCAATGGGTTGCGGGCTGCTGGGAGGTGGCATGATGGGCCATGGTGGCATGATGGGTTACGACCCATCGATGATGCCCGGTGGTGCCTACGGCATGATGCCGCCCGGCTACGGAAGCCATGGCATCGATGACGGTCTCTTCTGCGGACATTGCGGGCAGAATGGCTGCTTCCGCTGCGGATGGGGACTTGGTCTTTGGGTGACCAGCAAGCTTCACGGACTGTTGTCCGGAATGGCTCCTTATGGCGAAGCTGGTCTGGCGGCGCAGCGATGGTTTGATGTCGCGGTCGACTCGACCTGGTGGGGGCGATCCAAGGGAGCTGCCAACTACAACTTCTCTTCACAGGGAGCCGGGACTGGTAACTACGTCCTCTCCAGCAACAGCGTCGATCTGAACGGTGCCGCACCTGGCCTTGGCGTGATCGTCAACTGTCAGGTGGGGGCAGGTTCCAATTTGGAAGCGGTCTATCAGGGGCTAAACCAATGGGAAGAATCGGCCGTCGTCAACTCGACGCCCGCTGGAACTCCCACCTTGTTCTCCTTCATGAGCGACTTCGGAACCGACCCGCTCAATGGCTACGATGATCCAGATCGCTCCTTCCAGCATCGATTGGATTACAAGTCGGAAATTCATAACGGCGAAGTCAACTTCAGGCGTCGTTGGGTCGGACGCTACGGGTGGCTTCAGGGCTCCAGCCTGATGGGGCTACGCTACATCGATCTGGACGAATCGATGACCTTCTCGGCACGTGGTGAAAATAATGACACCTTCGCCAGCAACGGATTGCGGTTCTTCGACTACAACACCGGGGTCCGCAACTCGCTGATGGGCTTTCAGGTCGGTGGCGACCTTTGGATGAACATCATTCCCGGCGTCAGCTCGGGGGTCGAAATGAAGATGGGGGTTTTCGGGAACCGTGCTGATCTGAACTCATCGATCGTCGCTAACTCGATCTCTGGACTCTTCGAATCGGACAATTCATCGCGAACGGCTTATGCGATGTCGTTCTCCAGCACCACGGTCTATCGCCTGACCTACTCCTGGGCGCTTCGTGGTGGTTACCAACTGCTCTACATCGACAACGTAGCGCTGGCAGCAGAGAACTTCAACGGTGCACCACCCGCGCTGATCCAGCCAGGATCGAATCGAATCACTCGAATCAATAATGATGCCGAAGTGATTTACGACGGAGGGTTCTTCGGGGCTGAGTACACCTGGTGATGCCGTCGCCGTTCCGTTTGGCATGAGACCCTGTCGATCAACAGCATTGGCCGCAGCAAACCGCTGCGGCCAATGTCGTTGGTGCAGGGCCCGTATCGCTGCTAGCTTCATTCCGCCTTCTGAAGATCGGCCGGATCGGTCGTCAGTTCGATGACGATCTGCTGAGGTTGCCTGTCGGAGGTCGCCTCGATTCGTGCCTTCAGACCACTCGACGCATAATCGCCGTAGTGTGGGGATACCCGCCGCCCGTGGTTGTGGTCTGCAAAAGACCTGTCTTCGGTGATGATGAGTTGCTGGACAATGACTTCATGGTTCCCCGCCAACGCTCCATCGCCTGGTTGGAAGGTGCTGAGGGTGAAGCGGCCTTCCCGGTCGATGGTTCCGCGTGCAATCCATCGGGGAGCCTCGGGATTGGCTGCGATCACTCGACGGAACTCGACCGTTCCCAGACGCACCGGCTCTCCGTCCGGAAAGCGGACCAGTCCATCGACTGGGTAGGTTGATTCCTGCTGAGGGCCGCATCCCACGATCCCTCCAAGAACCATCACTACGGGAACGAATACCGCAGAATAGTGGAACCGTCTTGGACGCTCGGGGCTCTTCAATGGATCGATTCCCAGTCGGTGAAGGATTCAGGCAGGGATGGATCAGCCGGAGGAACGAATGGGTTGATTCTTGGCTGTTGGTTCCAGCGACCGAGTAGGCCCAACGGCTCAATCCAACTGGAGCCGTTCCAATTTCAGGTTATGCCGATTGGCCAACTGCCCAAGCGTGACCGTGTCGGTGGCGTTGGAGAGGGATCGAATCGAACCGTCGGCATAGAGGAAATGGGTGATGCCTGGATGCCAGCTTCCGAAGGCATAGTAGGTCGATACCAAGTCGTTGGGCCCCTGGGCCAATGGCATGCCAGGGCCGGTGACACGCGATCCTGCCGGGAGGCTATCGCCATCATAGATGGGGGAATCGTCAGGGAATTTTCCTAGTCGTTCCTGGCTAATGTGCTTCTCACCAAGAAGAAAGGTGTTGCTGAGCCCATCGGTGATATCGCGGTAGCGGTACTTGTCAAAAAAATCGACCGCTTTGCCATTTTCGCAAAGGGCTCGGGACGAATTCATCGCCCCGGATCCGTTGCCTCCGAAGTAAAAGTCAGAGGGGAGTCCGACGGCCCCGGGACTCAAATCGCCGTGGCATGAAGCGTAATCGCCTGGAACTCCGTCGACCACTCGGTTGCCACCCCGGCCAGGAATCGGGCAACCGCAGGGTAGCCGCGTCGCCCCGGTCGCCCCCCCCACATTGCGGGAAACTAGCATCGACTGGCTGCCCCTGCGTGATGGGCAGAAAAGGATCGGAAACTTCGTGGAGGTGAACTCTTTGGGTTGGTCGTACCATTTTCCAAAGAGGTCGACATCGCGGACCAAATTGGTTTGCTCCACAAACGGGAGGACGTGGGCGAACCAGTTCGGTTCTTCGCCGCCACAGCTCAATTCCGTCGAATCCCCGGGCCTGGGAGCAATCCTGGCGGGAGGCAGGTAACCGCGAGCTGCCTCGAAATTCGCGATGGCCAAACCCCACTGTTTCAGGTGGTTCTGGCATTGCATCTGGCGAGCTGCTTCGCGGGCCGACTGCACGGCTGGAAGGAGCAAACCGACCAGAGTTCCGATGATGGCCAGCACCACCAACAGCTCGATCAGGGTGAAGCCAAATCGTCGGCATTTAGCCATCGGGTAAACCTCCTCGTTATGAACGGTACAACCCATCTTCCAAATGCTGGAAATTTAGGATTCCCCCTTCACTATCCCTATATTTCGCTCCGAGAAACAAGCAGGTCAAGAGATTCCCGTCGCGGAGTGCGATTTGCCACAGCCTGGGGGGAGTGGTTCAGGTTGTAGCAAAATTGTCGCTTGCCGACGGAACTCGAGGAACCCTTCGCCCATCACAAGCGAAGGGCAGTTTGTTGACAGCCCAGGGGCCCCAACTAGAATCGGAAAACCCCTCCCTTGCCCATTTTTCTCATTTGAAAAGCCCATTTTCGACCACGGACTGGGCGAGATCAATGTGTTTCAGGGATGGATCGCGGGTGATGGACTGAGCCGAGTCGGCTTTGGGTCACCGCGGGTTGATTCTGGCAGGGAAGCTCCACTGGCTTTTCGAACTGGACTTCAAACACTGGATTCGAAAGCGCTTTCGTCCGTCGCTCGATCTTCGATCAACTGGTAACGCTGCTGGGGGTGGAATACTGTGGCTTCTCGTAATGGTCAATCGAATCGGCAGGGATCGAACAACGGCCTCTTTGCGCGGTTGTTGGGGGGGGAGAGCCTGAAGAAGCGAGCGCAGAAACAGCGCGTCGCGGAGCAGTTGGAGCGACGGGAGATGATGGCGGCGGACATCTCTCCGCTGACCAAAGGCATCATGGCTCCCTTCTACATGACTGACCAGGCAGCATACGACACGCTTGCGACGCGGATTCAGAATCGGTCGTCGGGAGGCGGCAGTGGCGAGGCGGGTGAAGGGCTTTCCAACAACCCTCTGACAGTCACCGAAGCGGAGCCAAACAATTCGCGTCTGACCGGACAGTATGTTCCGTTAGGGACGCTCCCCACCAAGCGGGACATGGTCAATGTCAACGGATTGATGTCGACTTTCTTCGATGAAGATTACTACACCTTCGACCTCCGCAAGGGGGATATTCTCGATGTCCGCCTGCAGGCGGCGGCCTTCAATCCCACTGGCCTGGGGGTCGGAGGTGTAGTAATCTTCATCGTAGAAAGTCGACATCAATCCGTTGACATTGACCATGTCTCGCTTGGTGGGGAGCGTCCCTAGCGGAAGATACTGCCCGCTCAGACGTGAATTGTTTGGCTCCGCTTCGGTGACTGTCAGAGGGTTGTTGGAAAGCCCTTCACCCGCCTCGCCACTGCCGCCTCCCGACGACCGATTCTGAATCCGCGTCGCAAGCGTGTCGTAT
>JBJSWM010001179.1:0-7498 GCA_046085865.1 Pirellulaceae bacterium | reverse complement strand
CATGTCAAGGTGATTTATTCGCCCCTAATATAGGTATAACAAAGCCTGCTTTTTGGTTGGATCGCATCTTTGAGTGAGGGTAGCTCGCCGTCGGCGGTCGGGGCCGGAACCGTCGGGATCCTGGCGGCTGCAGCGGGCTTGCTGTTGCATCCAACAACTCGTCCCTTCAGCTTCGCCACCTGGGTGGTGGCCAGCGTCGCGCTGGCGTTGATCCGGCCTGAATGGTTTCTGGAGTTTCTCGGAAAGCCCTCCAAGCATTGGCTCACACCACTGATCCAGATCGCCATGCTAGGAATGGGAGCGACACTCACGCTGGCGGATTTTTCTCGCATCCTCAAGATGCCGCATGGGATCGCAATCGGCATGTTGCTGCAATATGGCATCATGCCACTGCTTGGCTTCAGTCTAGCCAAGGTGTTCCAGTTGCCTGCCGAGATTGCCGCGGGCGTTATCCTGGTGGGAAGCTGCCCTGGTGGTGTGGCATCCAATGTCATCACTTTTCTAGCGGGTGGTGATGTCGCTTTCTCAGTGACCATGACCGCTTGTTCGACTCTACTTTCGCCTCTGATGACCCCCTGGTGGATGAATACGCTGGCGGGCAAACTGATTCCGGTGCCCGTGTTGGCGATGATGCAGCAGATCCTATGGACAGTTTTGGCACCGGTAGCAGTTGGACTCTTGATCAGCGTGCTGATGCAATACGCACCGAACTACAAAGCCGTTGTCGATCGATGGATGACCCGCATGGCGATGGCGGCCATATGCGTCGTCTGCGCGATCATCGCTGCCGACTCCCAAAGCTCGCTCAAGCAGGTTGGTCCGGCGCTTCTGCTGGTGGTGCTGCTACACAACAACCTCGGGTATCTGCTCGGCTACTGGGGTGCCCGCCTTTTCGGCATGCCTGAAACTCAGTGCCGCACCATTGCGATCGAAGTCGGACTGCAAAATGGTGGCATGGCGGCAGCGCTGGCCAATCACCCCCTCAAGAGCGCCGCAGCGGCGGTAGCTCCAGCCCTCTTCGCCCCAATCATGAATGTCTCCGGTTCGATTCTTGCGATGTACTGGAGGAAGCGTCCCATCGAACCCAATACACCAGATCCCAAGGCCACCTGACCCCAGCAGGAGATCGGCAGAATGCCACCAGACACGCTTTATGATTTCCGGTGTCCATCGATCGATGGCACGCTCTTCGACATGAAGGATTTGCAGGGAAAGGTGGTCCTCGTCGTCAATACAGCAAGCCAATGCGCACTGACTCCGCAGTATCGATCTCTGGAAGAACTGTATCGCCGCTACAAGGACCGCGGGCTGGTGATCTTGGGGTTTCCGTGCAATCAGTTTGGTGCGCAGGAACCGGGCAACGAAGAGGACATCCAACAATTCTGCGACCGAAAGTACCGCATCACCTTTCCGATGTTTTCCAAAATCGACGTCTTTGGCCCTCGGCAGGCTCCACTGTATGCATGGTTGACCAAGACCAAGCCAGGCTGGTTTGGGGTGGAAAAAATCCTTTGGAACTTCACGAAGTTTCTCATCGACCGCCATGGGCAGGTCGTCGGTCGCTTTGGCCCGGGTTATCCTCCAAGTTGGCTTGTCCGTCGCATCGAACAATCGCTGGACGCCAAGCCGACCTCCTGAACGGCACAGTCTCCGACTGCTCAAAGCAAAGACTCCTCAAAGCCAGAAGTCTGCAGGGTGGGTGATGGAGGACGGTCGAGCGGCGGGGAGGGCGTGGTGTCACCGAAACCTGCGTCGACAGGCTGCAGCAATCGCCGATGAAGATGGAAGGACGACTCCATGGTAGGTGCATTGGGATATCTCGACTGGCTACTTCTGGGTGTCGCGGCCTTTGTTACTCTCGGGATCGGCTGGGCCGAGAGAGGCTCGGCCAAGTCTCTGGACGCCTACTTGGTCGGCGGACGAAACCTGCCCTGGTGGGCCATCCTAGGATCGATCGTCGCCACCGAGACCAGCACGGTGACCGTCTTGAGTATTCCGGGCGAGGCATATGGCGCGACGGGTCTGAAGTTTTTGCAGCTTCCGCTTGGCTACATCGTCGGCCGACTTTTGGTTTGCTCGCTACTGATGCCAATGTTCTTCCAAGGTCGGCTTTACAGCGCCTACCAAGTGCTGGGCAATCGCTTTGGCCCCTCAGCGCAAAAGGGGGCCTCACTATTATTTCTTGTCGCAAGAAACCTTGGAGATGGCCTACGGCTTTTTCTGGCCGCCATCGTGCTGCACACCTGGTTGGGTTGGTCGCTTCATAGCTGCATTGTCGCGATGGGGCTTTTTACGATCGTCTACACCTTGATGGGTGGAATGAGGTCGGTCGTCTGGAACGACTGCGTCCAGCTTCTAATCTATTTGCTTGGTGGGATCGCCACGCTGGTCTACCTCCTGACCCATATCCCCGGAGGAGCTTCGACGATCTGGAGTCAAGCGGGGGAGGCAGGCAAGCTGGATTGGCTAAGATTCCATTTCGACTGGTCGGACCCGTACACCTTTTGGGCTGGCATGCTGGGAGGCGGATTGCTGACTTTGGGTTCGCACGGAGTCGACCAGTTGATGGTCCAGCGCTACTTAGGTGCCAAAAGTCTTCAGGAGGCACAAAAGGCGCTGACCATTAGCGGGCTAGTCGTCTTCTTCCAGTTCTTTCTCTTCCTTGCTATCGGACTGGCGCTGGCGAGTTTCTATCGCGACAACACGGAAATCCAGTCGATCAAACCCGATGCTGTTTTTTCCCATTTCATCTTCCACGACTTCCCTAAAAACACCGGTCTAATTGGACTGATGCTTGCCTCGATCCTGGCCGCCGCGATGTCGACACTTTCTAGCTCCTTGAACGCCTCCGCTACGGCCGTCATTTCTGACCTCTGCCAAATTCAGAAACGGCTGGGAGTCAACGCAGACGAAAAAGCTCGCGTCGAAACCCAGTACCTGGCAGCCAGCAAGTGGTTGATTCTTTTTTTCGGACTGCTGCAGATCGCCATCGGCATCTGGGCCTCGTCGTGGCAGGACAACATGGTACGCAATGCCATGCGCATCACCGGATTTACCGCCGGATTGATGCTGGGCTGGTTCCTACTCGCGCTACACCCCAGAACCACCCAAGCCGGGTTGTGGCTTGGCGGACTGGGGGGTCTGCTGGCCCTCAGTTGGGTTCAGTTTTATGCCCCCTCCCAAGGCATCTCGATTGCATTTCCCTGGCTGGCATGGATCGGCTTGGCCGCCACGGCGATCCTCGGCTACTTGGTCTCGATCCTCCAATGCCGCCTGTTCAAGGCGGAGTCGACGCCGGGATAACATTCTAACATTGGTTAGAATATCGATGAAAAGTGGGCTCGAAGGAAGCAACTCACTCCTCTCCCCACCGGCTGACGCCAACGGCATTTCGATGTCGGCCCTTCGAGCCTGATGAGAACCAGTGCGAATCAAAGGTTCGAACAAAATTGCCATCCATCTTGCCTTCGCACGAGCGGGACGGCTGTGCCACGAGGTGGGGGCTGGCAAACGAATCTCTGTTGACCCAGATCACCAGCAACCTGCTCCGCTTGGTTGCCGCGCGAGGAATGGATCGAGTAAACTTAAACGACCTGCTGGCCGCTAGGAAGAGTCACCGCTTGAGACGACTGTTTGCGCGCTGCCCTGCCTCGCTTCCTGCCCACGATTCGCTCAAGGAACATCCAGACGTGCTCCTTTCCCTCCTGCTTCGTCGGCTTTCACCTCCAACCGCGCTATTGGCATTTTCAATCCTTCTTGCGTTCACTGAGACAGGGTCGGGGCAAGGTTCGGAAACCCCAGACAAGCCGCTGAGTGCTCAGGAAGCCGACGTCGCCAGCGTCACTGGGGAGGTGTTGATACCCAAGTTGATTCATTGGTGCGGCGACTGCCATCAGGGGGAAGACCCGCAGTCGGGAATTCGAGTCGACCGTTTGGGAAGAATCCCCCGGGACCGGGAGATTTTGCTTTGGGAGGAGTTTCGCGAGCAGATCGTTCAAGGCAAGATGCCTCCAGAGGATGCACCGCAGCTGGACGAACAGGAAAAGGCAGAATGGCTGGAGAAGTGCGAGCAGATGTTGCACGTGGCCAAATCGCTTCCGGTTCCCAATCGAGGTGGATCCCGTCGCATGACCGTCGCGCAGTTCCAGAACACCCTCCATGACCTCCTCGATTGGCAGGTGGATCTGACGGCAAGAATACCACCGGATGCGATCTCAAAGGATGGCTTCACGAATCATGTCGAGTCGATGGGGATGTCTCCGGCCGTGGCCGAAGCCTATTTCGATGTTGCGGACCATGTCGTCTCCAACTCCCTGATCGATCCGTCCCAGCCCCCTGCGATCCAGGCTTTTCAAATGGCCTTCGGGCGGCAGATCAATCCGGCCCCCTGCCCCGATGCGCTGGTCCTGGGAGCCAATAGCCTCCTTCTTCCCAATTCCGACTTTGTCGTCACCGAAAATTTTCCCGAGAAACCTTTTCCATACGAACCGCTCCGGATGCAACGGACCTTCCGTTTCATCGAAGGGTACGTGGGCAACGATACGATTCGGGAATGGAAGGAGTTTGACAGCATCTACCATGCTGTCTTCGCCTGCATGCGAGGGACGCCGGGATATCCTCTTGGACTGGCATACGAGTCGGCACCGGATGGGCTCCTTTTGCGACCTGCGATTCCGAGCCCTGAAATTTTCGGAGAGTCGAACACTTATGGGCCGATGGCCAACTTCAAAATCTCGCTGCGCGAACTTCCCAGCCAGGGACGATTTCGAGTCACCGTCAGGGCGAAGAAGCTTGAAGACGCTCAGCTATTGTCTGAATCCGACCTACTATCCCCTTCGGAAGCAGATCCATTGTCCGTGGTGATTGCAGCCGCGGATCTGGGCAATGGCCTGCAGATCGCTGACGATGGAATCTACCAATTGGACGTCGTGGCCCCAAGCATGGAGGGGCGAAAAGAAGTGCGATTGCTGATCGACGGGCTTCCCTTCACTCACGCCATCGCCGCCTCGACGGCTGCGCTGCCAAGTGATGCGGCGAGCGACCAGCTAGCGAAGGTGGCCGGAACTCCGATGCTTCGTATTCGTCTATCGAAAGGCGAACATGAAGTGGCGATCGATGGTCCCGGTGCTGCTGAAGTGGAGGCTCTTTGCTGGCGCAAGCTTGCCCCCTCATCCAAGCCTGCGACGGACTTCGAAGCTTTCGAAGGGTATGGTCCCTTCATCGGTGTCCATGTTGGATTGAGACGAGATTGTGGCAGCACGCTGAATCCTGTGGGCCCTGCGCAGCGAGTGGCATCGACCGACTGGAGCGACTTGGTCTTTGAAGGTGCGATCGAGAATTTCCCGAGTCCCGACGTCGAAAAGAATAACGTCAATTATCTAGCCGGAATTCGTGAAATCGGCGTTCGATCGGAGTACTACGATGGTCGCCCTGTCCCTCGGCTTTGCATTGCAAACATATCTTTTGAGGGACCTTATCTAACCCAATGGCCGCCACCATCCCATCAGCAGCTTGCTGGGAATCGAACGCTGGAATCGATCGACCAGAACGAAGTGAGGGAGCCACTGGGGCAATTGGCCACTCGGATGTTTCGACGGCCCGCGACCGCGGATGAAGTCGACCATCTGCTATCGGTCTACCAGAAAGCTAAGTTGGGAGGATCGACCAATCAGGAGGCGTATCGCGATGCCGCTACCGTCGTGCTGGCCAGCCCCAGTAGCTTCTTCCTCCATGAAGCCAGTCTTTCGGATGAAGCCGAACCATTGTCGGAGTGGGAACTTGCCTCGAAGCTCAGCTATTTTCTCTGGAATGGCCCACCAGACGATCCTCTTCTGAAGCTGGCGGAGTCGGGGCGACTGACGGAGCTACTAGACCAGCAGATCGACCGGCTTCTTGTCGACCCCCGACGCGAAAGGTTCCTGCAGACGTTTGTTCGCCAGTGGCTGCAACTGGAGAAACTTGATCTCCTTGCGATCGATCGCAAGACCTATCCGGAGTGGACACGCGATCTCAAGGCGAGTCTTCGTCAGGAGCCGATTGCCTGGGTGGGCCATCTGCTGGATCAGAACCTACCGGCCAGCCATCTGGTCGACTCCCCTTGGATGATGGCTAACGAAGTCACCGCGGCCTTCTACAAGCTGCCAGACCGTCCCTCGGGAGGCCCCAGTTTTGAACTGCTTCGCACCGATCGGGAACAGCTGGGTGGTCTGCTGGGACAGGCCGGCCTGATGGCGGCGTTGGGAGATGGACGACAATCCAATCCGATTAAGCGAGGGGCTTGGCTGGCTAGAAAGCTGGTCGATCGTCCACCCGAAGATCCGCCACCCAATGTTCCCAAACTTCCCGAAGGGGATATCTCCAAGGAAACCTTCTTGGAGAAACTCAACCGGCATCGCAATCAACCTGGGTGTGCCGCTTGCCACGAGAAAATCGATCCCTGGGGCATTCCCCTGCAGAACTACAACGCTTCAGGTTGCTTCGTCGACCTTCCATCTTCCGAAACCACTTCCCAATTGGCAGACGGAACAAAAATCACCAACGCGATTGAATTGAAGAAACATCTGGCCGGCCAGTTGGCCGATCAAGTAGCATGGAGTTTCGCTAGGCACTTGGCATGTTATGCGATCGGCCGCGATTTAACCTATAGCGAAGCGGCCCAACTCAAAACGCAGGTGGAGACGCTGGCGGCAGCACGCTACCCGATGCGGAGTCTTTTGAGGACCGTGATTCACAGCGACGCCTTCATGACCAAATAGTCTCTAGCTTTCCATTTCCCCCATCCCCCCCGCGGAGATCGATCATGGTTCAACCGCTTCCCAGACGCACGATGCTGCGAGGCTTGGCCGGTGCGGCCGTCGCGCTGCCGGCACTGGAGGCGATGGGCAAGGTCGCCGAAGCTGCCCCAGCCAATCGCTTCTGCGCCATCTATACCGCCAACGGCATGTCGCTGCCCAATCCGAAAAATGGGATCGACCAGTGGAGCTGGTTTCCAAAGGAGCAGGGAGCCAGAATCCAGTTCACCAACTCCACCGAACCTCTCGCCAAGTTCGCCGACCATGTCACCTTCCTCAGCGGCATGCATCATGAAAATGGTTTGCTGGCCGATCCCCACATGTGCTCGGACATGTGGCTGACCGGCGCGCCATTACACGATCCGGCACCCGGGACATTCAATTCGGTATCGCTGGATCAAGTCGTCGCTCAGCAAACGAAAATCCATTGCAGGCAGCCTTCACTGGTCCTGTCCATCGATGCAGGCGTTGGATTCCTGTCGCGAACTGGAACGATCTCTTACAACCAGGAAGGGAAGCCAATCCCTGCGGAAAGCCATCCCCGCAGAGTTTTCGACCGAATGTTCCGAAGCAACCCGGCCGATGCGGATCAAAAGCGAAAGAGACTGCATCGAAGGATGCGGCTGGTCGATTCGGTGCGGGAAAGCGCGACCGATTTGAAGCGACAGCTTGGCGCCTCGGACCTTCGAAGGATGGACCAGTACCTG
>JBJSWM010001178.1:0-2533 GCA_046085865.1 Pirellulaceae bacterium | reverse complement strand
CATGCGACAGTGAGTGCATCCCGTAATGCCATGGGTCCGTGAGTCACGAAATCCTCAGAAAATCATGATCCCGTCTATGCGTCTCTCATGACGCCACCGCGTTACGGAGAGTGAATGGACCGATGGACTAGGTAGCAAGCTAGCGGCTCACTTCTTCTCCGAGACGCTCTTGAAGCCCGCTTTGACAAGTTCGTCGAAGCCAGGCTTCAGCGGCCGGATGTCGTAGCCGTACTTGAGGAGGATTTTTCCGGCTTTTAGCGATCGATAGCCGACGGCGCAGTGCGTGTAGATGATTTTGTCCTTAGGGACTTTTTCCCGTACCTCTTCTTCAGTCAGCTTGTCCTGCAGATCCCTCCAGGGAAGATGGACCGCCACATCGACATGGCCGTCATTCCATTCCACCAGATCCCGGACATCCACCAGAATCGCCTTCTTCGCTTCGACCAGTTCCTTGACAGTCTGTAGCGAGTCCTTCGTATGCTCCAGTTCCCCCTCGCCACGCTGCAACGCCCATCCCAACGGGGCGGCCGCGAACAGAAGCAAGCAACCGACAGCCAGCAATCCAAGCCGTTGAATCATCGCCAATCCCCCTCACTGAATCTCACGAAACACGGAATCCCATCAGCGACATGATAGCCCCAGGAATCGCTTTGGGTGAACCTGAGTGGGGCGGAAAAGTGGCGGAAGGGTAAGGATCGAGCGGGAAGGATTGAGCGGTTGGATGGGGGATGGATGCATCCAGCGTCGGGTCGTGCAAGACATCGGTACCCTCGGGCATTGGGGGGGCGGATGGCGTGTGCTGAAATCTTGCAGGGAGCTGCTATCGAAGCAACAGACGGAGTTGACTGGGCGACTTGGCGACTGCTGGAGTTTCGGGTGGGTGCTACAATAGAAAAACTTGGAACATTGCTCGGGGGGCGACAGGAAGGCCAAGGCGTTCATGTTTGACGAGACGCGACGGATCGACCAGCTGCGACGCGCTCTTTGGGGAGTCGATGCATCGGCGTACCTGGTGGAAGGGCGCGTCATCCGGCGCGTGATCCGATCGCGTTTGGGGCTGGGCCAGGTCTCCTCCCTGGTGCCTCATGCGGAAAGCACGCTGGTGCGGCAGCAGGACTTGAAAGGCTGGGTGCATCCGGACGAGTTGGGGTTGACCTCCTTTGAGTTGCTTCCGGAACTGGCGATTTTAGTGGCGTTGCCGGAGGAAGGGGAGCTGGATCACTGGCCTCTGGAGGAGTTGAAGCTGCAGGTGTGGCGCCGGCTGTTTCATGCGCAGATCGACCGCCTTCTGTTGCCTCTGGAAGACGCCACTCAAATGCCGCAGGTGCAGGCTCGCATCGCCGCGCTAGGGCAGGTGGAATTCGACGAAGCCCACCATGTTTTACGAAGCGAACTGCGATTGATGCATCCGGACTCGCGAGTCGAAGCGTATCGCGAGTGGGTGGCGAGGTATTTGGAGTTTGCGTACTTCGAGCCCGATCTGCTTCCCGTGTGGTTTCCTTCGCTGGTGGGAGTAACGGAGATCAGCAGTCGCATGGCCGAGGGGATCGATGCGGCGCGCCTGTTTCGCGAATCGGAGCTGGAAGGGTCCGCGAAGCCCGACCTGACCGCTCATGATGCCAGAGACGAGGCCGCTTTGTCGCTGGCTCGACGTGGCTGGTCGATGGGGCTGGGGATCAGCCCGACCGATCGAGGGTACACCGCGCAGCTACGGGGTCAGTCGCGAGCTCGCGAAGGGGGCAATACGGTTCTTGCCATCTGCCGTGGCCTTCAGGCGGCACAGCGCGCGACGACATCCGCCAAGCGAAAGATCGCGGAAAAGAACTCGGCCGACGATGTCCGCCTGCTGGTCGACCGTCTGCAAGCGGCTCTCGAGTTCCCTGACCGGCAGAAGCCGATTTGGGAAGGATCGCTGACGGCGCTTTCCAAGTTGGCGGTGCAGGGCTTTTGGAATGCCGAGCGGAAGTTGCTTTATGACCTGCAGAAAGTCTGTTTGGACCACGAGCGGATTTCGTATCGCATCGACTTGATCAAGTGGATTGCTTCGCTGGGAAGGCGACCGCTTCGCCGACCGCTACCGAATCTTCAGGAAGTGTCGATGGCCAAGCATCTGGCCAGCGCCGCGCAGCGGCTGGTCCATGTTCGGTTGAGTGGCCGGGAGCGAGATCAGCTGACTCATCTGCTGGAAAATGCTCGGGCACTCTCCGAGGAGCAGATGAGAGAGCGGCTTCGCCCGCAACTGAAGGAGACGCTTCGGGATGTGGGGCTGGAACCTCACAGTGTTCCCGAAGAGAACGGGTTCGACAAATTGATCGAGGATTCGCTCGACAGCATCGCCGAGCGTGGATACCTGTCGATGGGGTATTTGCGCGATGCGGTCAGTCGAAACGATCTGAAGTTGCCGGACTTGGAGCGACCTAGGGAGCTGTGGAGTGGCGATCGGTTGCTGCAGGCTGACGAGCGACTGGATGTGGCGCTGGATGGAGTCTATCGTCGGGGAGATTTTTATCTTCGCTGGATCCAGATGATCAGC
>JBJSWM010001177.1:0-1498 GCA_046085865.1 Pirellulaceae bacterium | reverse complement strand
CAGGGCTTCATGGTCGGCAAGCAAGCGGAACAGTCGGGGATCATTCAGTCGGGAGCCCAACTGGTTCGAGCGATGAGCGTGGCTACCGTCCCCAAGTTCACGGTGATCGTCGGCAGTTCTTATGGCGCGGGCAATTACGCTATGTGCGGACGAGCCTATGATCCAGCCCTGATGCTGGCATGGCCCAACGCCCGCTATGCAGTGATGGGGGGCAACCAAGCAGCCGATACGCTGCTGACTTTGAAAATTCGCGATGCGGAGAAAAATGGCAAGCCACTCTCCACAGATGCCATCGACCAACTGCGGGAAACGGTACGCTCCCAGTATCAGTCGCAGACCGACATTCGATACGGAGCAGCCCGTGGCTGGGTCGATGCAATCATCGCTCCCGATCAGACGCGTCGATGGCTTGGCGCAGCTCTCTCCGTGATCGGTGATGAGCAAAAGAAACAATCGCGTCAACTGGCGAGAGAAGTATGAAGAAGATGATACGAGTCGGCAATGCGCAAGCCTTCTGGGGCGATCGGCCATCGGCAGCAGTGGATCTGCTGAGCCTAGTACCAGATCTCGATTTTCTTACGATGGACTATCTGGCCGAGGTATCGATGTCGATCCTCGCTCTGCAACGCGAGCGAGATGCAACGAAAGGATATGCACTGGACTTTGTTGAGGTAGTACGGCAACTAGCCGACTACTGGGCCAGCGGTGGTAAGTGCCGGCTGATCGCCAATGCAGGAGGTCTGAATCCAATGGCCTGTGCCCTCGCATGCCAAAAGGCTCTGGAAGAGCGAGGTTGCCGGAGCCTTAGGATCGGCATTGTCCAGGGAGACGATGTGATTTCCATCCTTCGCCATCAAGAGAATGGGGCGATCGATGAGTTTCGAAACCTCGATCGTCTCCTGCCTCTCTCGACAATCCAAGAACGGTTGATCACTGCCAATGCCTATCTTGGCTGCCAGGGAATTGTGGAAGCGTTGGATTCCAATGCAGATCTGGTGATTACCGGTCGAGTCGCCGATCCATCGATGGTGGTCGCCGCCGCTGCCCATGCCTTCGACTGGACACTCGATGATTGGGATCGGCTGGCAGGAGCTACCGTGGCAGGTCATCTGCTGGAATGCGGGACGCACGCTACGGGTGGCATCAGTACCGACTGGCTACAGATCGAAGATCCCACCCACATCGGGTTCCCGATCGCTGAAATTCTGATGGATGGAAACTGCGTTCTGACCAAACCACCAAACACAGGCGGTTGCGTCTCGGAATCGACGATCAAGGAACAATTGATCTACGAAATCGGCGATCCTGCCCGCTACATCTCGCCCGACGTCCTCGTATCTTTCCTAGGCCTGAAGCTTGTCGACCAGGGGAATCATCGCGTCGCCATCTCGGGAGCCTCGACCGCGATGCGAAGAACAGCTTCGTAGGCATTGGGGTTTCGAAGATCCGAAGGCAATACCGGGACCGAATCCCCGCATCCAAGGCATTCGACCAAATT
>JBJSWM010001176.1:0-8563 GCA_046085865.1 Pirellulaceae bacterium | reverse complement strand
CCCATACGCCACCACGCCCGGCGAATTGCAGGCGCTGCAACCGCAACCATCAGTGGCCCAGTGACCATGGCCCTCGACCACCTCCCCTTCAGCGATGGAAAATCCAATCAGTCCAAGAATTCCATTCAGTGGGCGAACGAGGATGCGTGCGGGATGGCCGCTGGTGGCGCTCCATCCGGAGAAATGCGGGTCGATACCGACACCTGGATGCGGGTCCGATACCACCACGGGATCGCCAGTGATCCCAGCTGTTCCAGGCTGCCATGACTGGTCGACAATCCATTCCCCTTCTCTCAGCGGAATATCCCCGCCGTCCATTGGCAGTTCCCCCAGCACGAACTCCCCTGGCTCCACTTGGCTCTCCGAAACCGGCTCACCCTGCGACGGTTCCATCACCTCTCCAGCTTCGATCTCTTCCACCAGCAAAGACTCTTGTCGCGAAGGTGGCTCAGGGGCCGCGCTCAGTTCCAGAGGTTCCTGGAAGTCGGCGATGGTGATCGATCGCTCGTTGCGGCTGTTCGAACCGGAAGCAGGTACGACGGCGGATGGTCGAGCCGTGAAGGTGGACTGGGCGGACTGGCTTGCAGGCGCAAGAGGGCGTGGCGGATTCAGGCTGAGGAGGGAGGATCGCACCCAGCGGAATTCGCCTGGGGGTGGAGCGATGCGGTACCACAGCGTTTTTTCGCCCCCTGGGCCTTGTCGTGTCGCCTCCCCCAGAACCTCCACTTGCTGGCCAGGAATCAGCTCCACCTGCCACTGCCACTGGTCGGCAATCGCCTGCTGGGACCCGATCCAAGCCGTAGCTCCGCTTTGCACCATCTCTGCTCGCTTTCCTCCCGGCAGCAGGTAAGCGTGCTTGGCTTCAATCCAACTGAAGGCCCCAGTGGGTGGGCGGATCGCGGACCAACCGCTTTCCAGCGACTGATAGACCTCAACCGCAGCGCCGCGGTCCAGCCGCTGGGTGGCATAGCCCTGGTCCTCCGGCGCCGAACGGCAGTCGGTTGACTCCTGAAGGTAGGCGGTCCTCCCCGTGCTGGTGCTAGCGGCTGGAAGCTCCGGGGAGCCCTGGGCTCTGGCATTTGGGAGGTAGCTGGGGGCGACCAACAGAGCCATGCCGAAGCAGCTCATTGAGATCCGACCGATCAAATTTTGCAGCGATCGAAGCATCACACTCCACTCCTGTGCGGCCATTGGTATCGGCTCTCTGGGACCTCTCGCGCGACTCACTGCATCCCCTCCGACATGGAGACGGCTGGAATGACCCAAGCATCGGGGCGCAAGCCCCATGGCGACTCGCCCCACGAAGTCCTGTAGGTGGTATGCCAGAATGCGGTGGGAGACCACGATGGCTCACTTGGCCCCATCGAAAGCAGATGGTCTAAGGCTTCGTCGCAGAAGTTGCTGCCCACATCCAACGGCAGCGCCACGAACTCCTTCGCGGTAGGCATCAAAAAAAGCGGCGTGACGGAGTCGTCGCGCTTGTTGGGATTGTCTGAGAGAGCGACCTTCAGGACCGAGTCCGTATCAGCGATGCTGTTGGTTGCGAAAGCTCTGGCCGATCCCAGTCGGTTGCCTTGCATCCCCCCGCCATCCACAGCGCGGCTTGTTCCCACCAATGAAGCAGATGGCAACTTGTGAAGGCTCGACCTGCCAGCGTCGCGGCGCGCAGGCTTCTTGGTTGCCTGCATCGCCGGGCCGATGCAGAACAGAATCACCGCTGCGGCCAGGAGTCCCCAGGAACGCCGATCGGAAGGTCGCGGGTTCATTCGTCGTCCCAACAACCAATCGGCATCGATCCAGAGTTCGTTGTGCCCAGAGTGTCTAGTCACCGTAGTCGCATCCCAGGGGTATTCATCCTTGAACATCCGCCGCCGCGCACTCGACCCCGTCTCCGATCCTGCATCGGTGCAGGCAATCCGGAAGGAAGCATCCACGGCTAGCCCTTGTCAAAAAGAGCCGCGCGGATCATCCAGAATCCTGCCCCCCAACTCAAGGGCATCTGACGCAAAATCGAAGGAGCCGTCGCTGCGGAACCATGCTAGCAATACCGATCAGCCCACTTTTCGGCTCAGCATGGATCGGGAGGCGGCTATGGCCCATCGATTTTCCAGGTTTCCGGCGACCGATTGGCTGGTCTATTGGAGGAGTCGCCACCGGATTTAGCGGCACGAAGCGACCTTGGTTTGCGATCCCATGGCAAAGCTTCGGGGTAGACCCACCCGCAATCAAAGCCGATCTGACGATGCGGCCACTTTCTTACGCCGATCGCTTGCGACCAACCGGCCCAGAGCAGCGACGGATGGGGCGTCTCCCTGAAAGTCAGGTCAAATCGGAATCGAAGACGCGAACCTGTTTCCAGGTCGGCTTTTGCTCTTCGATGAATTTGAGATGCCGGGGTGCGGTCTGGTAAGCGTCATGAGCCTGGCGGCTTTCGAAGACCACATGCAGTGCGACGTCGAACTGTCGATCATTGACCGGCCTAGCCAGATCCGGGGTGAGTGTGCCTACCGAAAAGTGGATGGTCCCCGGATGATTCGATAAATCTTCATGGCAGGCCCTGACCAGGTGCTGGATGTTCTCCTGCGAGGGCTCGTGAAGCGAGAAAAACACCATATGACCCAGTCCACGTTTCTCCACGATCGCTCCTCTGGTAACGGTGGTTATCGATGGCCAACGGATCCGCGCGGCAGTTGGATAAGCCGTCTGTTTCGCTGGCCAATCGACTGAAAAATTATCCGAAGTTGAGAGTGCCGGTGCTGTCGCCAAATTGATTCGACTCGACCCCCGACTGTTTTAGCATCCAAAGATAAAGGTTGCACAGGGGAGTGTTTTCCGCGAATCGATAATGGCCTGCAGCGGGTGCTTTACCCGAGCCGCCTCCTGCCATCACGATGGGCAGGTCGTTGTGATTGTGTCGATCGCCATCGGAGATGCCGCTGCCGTAGATCACCATGCAGTGATCGAGCAACGTGCCCTGCCCTTCGGGGATCGAGGCCATGAGATCCAGAAGGTAGGCCAGTTTGGTGACATGGTAGGTGTTGATCTTCTCGATCTTCTTTTGCTTCTCTTGGTCCTTGCCGTGGTGGGATAGGTCGTGATGGCCTTCGGGAGCACCAATCTCTGGATAGCCGCGGTTGCTTCCTTCATTGGCGAACATGAAGGTCATGACGCGGGTGGCGTCTGCCTGGAGTGCCAAGGCCATCATGTCCATCATCAAGCGACAGTGCTCGTCCCATTCCCTGGGGACCCCAGCGGGTCTGGGGTAGTTGGGGATGCCATCTTCACCGATCTTCAGTTTGTCGCCTCGCACCAGACGATTCTCGACATCGCGCACGGCGTACAGGTATTCATCCAGCTTCCTCTGATCGGAGGTTCCCAATTGACTTTGCAGCCGCTTGGCATCGTCCATGGCGAAGTCAAGCACACTTTTGCGGCGTTGGATTTTGTCCCCTTTGGCTGCGACCGCCAGCGATTTCTCCCCCGTCCCGAAGATCCGATCGAAGAGTGCGGCGGGATCGATTTCTTTGGAAAGCGGGCTGCTTGCGTTTCGCCACGCCAAGTTGCTGGAGTAGGCGCAGCTGTAGCCGCTGTCGCAATTGCCGGACTGCGCGCTGCCTTCCAGTCCCAGTTCCAGCGAGGCGAAGCGAGTCTGCTGGCCGAGTGCCTGAGCGGCGACTTGGTCGACCGAGATAGAGTTCTGGATGTCGGCACCATCAGTCTTTTTGGGATGAGCCCCGGTGAGGAAGGCTGCGCCGCTACGAGCGTGGTCGCCTCCGCCATCACCATGAGCATGAGCGCCATCCAAAGTAAGCCCCGTAAAAACGCTCAAATGCTTTCGATGTTTCTGAAGCGGTGAAAGGATGGGGCTGAGCGAGTATTCGGGACCTTCGGTGGTGGGGGTCCAGGATGCCATGTGGGCACCGTTGGGGACGTTCAGGAAAATCATTCGGAGGGTATCGGGTGCTGCGCTGGGGGATGCGACCAACCTCGCGGGCTGCATCGCTTCCAGCCACGGCAGTCCGATGGCAACTCCTGCCCCCCGCAGCATCATCCGTCGCGAAATTCGATGGCGCATCACTATTGCCTTTCCCCTTGCTTGAGAAACGGATCGCTCAAGACGATTTCTCGAACCAGTCGGCTGAAGCGGTACTGATCGGATTTTACACGAGCGCTGATTTGGTCGACTGCGCAGCGGTCAAAATACTCCATGCCGCGACCTGTTGCGTAGGTGAGCATTTTTTCGGTGAGACACCGCAGGAATGCGTCGCCCTGCTCTTTTTTCAGATGCTGGATCAATTCTCCCGCGTTTCGCACCATGGAACCGTTGGGAAGCTGTCCTGAAGCGTCGATCGGAGTCCCTTCTTCCATCGTCCGCCATCTGCCAATGGCATCATAGTTTTCCAATGCGAACCCAAGTGGATCCATCAACTGGTGGCAGCCCGCGCACGCCGGATCGACGCGATGCTGCTCCATTCTCTGCCGGAGCGTTCCTTGCAGCGGGCCTTTTTCCAATTCGGGGACTCCCGGTGGCGCTGCGGGAGGGGATTGATTGAGCAGGTTGTCGAGGATCCACTTGCCACGTTTGACCGGGCTGGTCCGAGTCGGATTGCTGGTCACCGCCAAAATCGCTCCCTGCGTCAGCAGCCCTCGGCGGGGAAGATCGCGCACCGAAACCTTGCGGAACTGTTCTCCTTGGACCCCTGGGATCCCGTAGTACTTGGCCAATTCCTCGTTGACGTAGGTGAAATCAGCATCCAGGAGGGTCAGCACGCTTTGGTCTTCTCGCATCACTCCAGCGACAAATGTGAGAGTCTCCCTTTGCAACAGCGAGCGGATTTGGTCGTTCCACTGGGGGAATCGCTGCGGGTCTGGGCGGAATTGATCCAGCTTGCGGAGCGTCAGCCATTGGCCTGCGAAGTTTTCCACCATCGCACTGGAGCGACGATCCTGGAGCATCCGCATCGTCTCTTGCTCCAGCACCTCCTTGCGAAGCAACTCTCCCGACAGAGCTTTTTGCAGCAACGGATCGTCGGGCATGGAACTCCAGAGGAAATAGCTGAGTCGTGTCGCCAGTTCAAAGGCATCGATCGAGGCATATCCAGAGTTGCCCTCTGGCGCCCGTCGCTGCTCCACCTTGAAAACGAAGTGGGGGGAAACCAAGATCGCCTGCAGCGCTGAAGCGACGCCCTCTTCCAGCGACCCACCGTCGTCGGTGATCGACTGAACGATAGCGACTAGGCGATCGAGCCGCTCGGGATCGACCGGCCGCCGAAAGGCTCGGCTTGCCAGCGGCCTGAGAATGGTCCTGGCGGCTTCCGCAACCGAACCGGCCATTTCTTCATCGGTCGTCATGATCCTTCGATGGCTCTCCGGCAGCTCCTCGGGCGCGACGGCTGGCGGAGGCTTGCGACCGACGATTTCGCAGTCGTCGACGTAGAGGTTGCGGTCTTTGGCCGGTTGGCCGTCTTTGGCTTCGATGTAGAAGTCGTTGGTGAACTGCACCGCAAAGCGATGACTGCCTGCCTTCAGCCGCAGGGTGAAGGTCGTCCATTCTGGATTCTGCCGAGGCGCTTTGGTTTCCAGTTGCTTCACTGGCTTGTCATCGACGAAGAAAGATAGTCGAGCTCCTTCGTCCCCGGCTTGGTCTCCACCCAGCAGCAGTTTGACGGTGTAGAGACCGGGGAAAGGAGCGGAATCTTCCCAGCGGGCGGTACCTTGGCTGTAGAACATCACGCGGGGGCCTTCTGCCTTGCCGCCTCCTTCCACCTGCCATCGACTGCCCGGCTTTAGCTCCGCCTTCATCCCAGCCTCTGGTAGTCGGAGAACCTGCCCCGTGATCGACTCGGCGGCCTCCAGATACTTTTCCAGAAGCAGCGGTGGCAGCGTCAAAACATCGCCGATGTTGTCGAATCCATACCCGACGTCGTCACCGGGGAAGTCCTTAGCAGGTTCGTAGTCGACACCCAGAAGGTCGCGGATGGTGTTTCGGTACTCGACACGATTGAGCCTTCGGAGAGTGACGGCGCCTGGATTGGGTGTTTTTCCGCAATCGATCTCGGTCACCACCTCCGAGATCCAGTCGGCCAGGAGCTTTCGATCGGCCTCCGACAGTTCCGGACCATCTTGGGGGGGCATGTCGCCGATTCGGATCCGCTGTTCCGCTTTTTTCCAAAGTGAGCGTTCCTTGATCACCTGCGGGTGGCTTTGGAAATGCTGGAGCGCCAAGCCTCCCGAAGGCTCGTTCCCCTGATGGCAATCGATGCAGGCGCGCTGGACCAGCGGCAGGATGACCTTTTGAAACTCTTCCTCTCGTTTCTGCGGGTCTACGGCCCATGCAAACGGGGACGCCACGATAAGGGCGAGAAAGAGCGAAAAAGAAATTCCATGAGATCGCGGGATCATCGATGCAACCATGGAGCGACCTCGCAACCACCAAGATCTCAAGAAGGACAATGGTCAAGCTCTGAAGGACGCCAATAGCCCTCGAGAGCATTAGCTTGGTGAGCGATACCGCATGGGGACTTGGCACCAAACCCAAGAGCGATCGGAATGGTCCCGAATCCTGCAGACCGTCCGTCCCTGCGGGGCGCTGCAAAAGTCCTCTCCCAGTCACCACACCCCTTCAAAGTATACACCCCCGATTCCACCGTCGCATCGGCTCTTTTTCCCGTCGCGTCGATCGAATGAGCGGACGGTTGGTACACTGGAGCGATTCGAGGTGTTGGAAGGGGGAACCGCCGAGTGGCGGATCGGTTCACCATGGCCTCTCGAAGAACTTTCTGGAGCGATCCGAGATGACACAGGAGAGTTTTCGGCAGCGGCGATGTGTCGCCTGCGAGGGGCTGACTTCACCGATGGGGGAAGAGGAAGTGCGACGGCACCTGGAGTCGTTTCCTGGCTGGCAGCTCGATCCGACCGGCAAAAAAATCTCGAAGTCCTATCGATTTCCAAACTTCGTCGCGGCATTTGAATTTCTGAAGCAAGTGGCCGATATTGCGGAATTGGAACAGCATCATCCGGATCTTCATTTGGAGCGATACCGGCATGTGGTGATCGATCTGTGGACCCATGCGATTGGAGGCTTGAGCGAGAACGATTGGATTGTTGCCGCCAAGATCGATCAGATTTTGGATGGATCGGGTCGCTGACCAATGCGGATTGCAACGATTGGGGGCGGGATATCTGGGCTGGCGGCTGCATGGCACCTGCAGCAGCAGACTTCGGCGGAGCTTTCGCTGTGGGAGTCCCAGCAGCATCTGGGGGGATGCATCCGTACCGAGCGAGTTGGGGACTGGCTTTTGGAATTGGGGCCCGACAACTTTGCGACGATGATTCCCGACGCGATGGAGTGGTGCCGGCAAATGGGGCTGGAGTCGGAGTTCATCCGTCCCAATATCGAGCATCGTCTGGCCAGGGTGGTGCATCGAGGCAAATTGCAGCCGATCCCGCAAGGGTTTTCCCTGCTGCAGCCAACACGGTTGGATGCCATCGCTGCCAGTCGCCTGCTAACGCTGGCAGGAAAGTGGCGGTTGGTCCGGGAATGGTGGGTGCCCCGTCGCACCGACGGGCAGGAGGAGAGTTTGGAGCAGTTTGCGGTCCGCCGCTTAGGCAGGGAGGTTTTCGAGCGGTTGGTGGAGCCGATCGTTGCGGGGATCTTTACGGCTGACTCTAAGCAGTTGAGCATGCAAGCGGCGCTGCCACAGTTTGTGGAGATGGAGCGGCGGTATGGAGGTCTGCTGAGGGCAGCATGGGCGGCGCGTCGCGAGCGTCGGGGCAAGGGGGACCCCGATTCCTCCCGCAGAGCCCATGGGGCGCGCTATGAACAGTTTGTGGCACCTCGTCAGGGGATGAGCTGGTGGGTGGATCAGATCACGCGTCAGTTGGACAAGACTTCGATTCATCGCCAGACGCCCGTCACTCGCTTGATCCATGACGTGGGGGGATGGAACTTGCTGGGGCCAGAGGGACAACTGCTGGCCATCGCCGACCAGGTGATTGTTGCATGCGGCGCTCCGGCGGCCAGCCGCCTGCTTTCCGCGCAGGATCCCCAACTGGCTCAGGAATTGGCCGCGATTCCCTATGCATCGTCTGCGGTCGGTCTTTTCGTCGTGCGACGCGACGAGATCGCAACGAAAGATCTCTGCTTCGGCATCGTCGTGCCAGCGGCGGAGAAACGACCCGTTCTGGCGATCAGCATGACCAGTGAAAAGTACCCGGGCCGCGTTCCTGAAGATTGCTGCCTGCTGCGGGTTTTCATGGGTGGGGCGCTTCGAGCCGATTTGCTGGTCCATGAGGACGCAAGGCTGCTGGAGATGGCTTGGCGCGAAGTGCAGCAGCTACTGCAACTCCAATCGCCGCCGTTGCATCGCCAGATGGTCCGATGGCATCAGGCGATGCCGCAGTATTGCATCGGCCATCTGGCTAGGTTGCAGCGGATCGAAGAGCGGCGGATGCAACTGCCGGGGCTCTACCTGACTGGAAATGCCTTCGAGGGCGTAGGCATCCCGCAGTGCATCCGCCATGCCAAACGGATGGTCTCGCAGGTGAACGCAACTCTTCCAGA
>JBJSWM010001175.1:0-1708 GCA_046085865.1 Pirellulaceae bacterium | reverse complement strand
TCACGGTGCTACGCGATGGTTGATGTCCAAGAGAGGTCAAGTGATACGGTCGCCGCCGTTCCCCGATAGAAAAAATCAGACCTTGCCGTCCGGTTCGATCCCGGGGACGTAGGCTTCCTATTCTCGAGGAATTCATCGAATCATGCTTCTCTATTGCTTGCACGAACCTGCTTGTCTGCGTTGCCTCGACTGACCAATCCGCGCCTTTGGCATGCTCCTTGCGGTGATCGCACACTAAGCTTTCTGACAGGTCTTATTTCCCCGGAGGAATCTCAGCGCAGGTGTGGTTTCTTCGGAATCGGCGGAAAACCTCCGGGAACCAAAAGTCCGGGATTTCGATTTTCGCAGGAACTAAATGTCGATTCAGAAAATCTAAATCGATGAAAGTCGCACCCTCTCATTTGGGGGTGCCGTGGAAAATGCCTTGCAGATCAATTTTTTTGATTCGTTTTCTTGACGCCGAGTGGTACAAGTTGCTCTAATTGAAACTGTGACTATTATCAGGTTTGCGACTTTCGATTTGACTAGTGGATAAAGTTTCGATGAAAAATTGGTCGCTTTCGCGAACTCCCACGTTAGATTAGGACGTGGGAGCCATCGCGGACGGCGGTTGAGGTTTGGAAATAAGGAGTTTGCTAGAACGTTTGGATTCAGAGAATAGCTCGGCAGCGGTTGGAATTTTTGATTCGTTTTCGTCGCCTTTGCACTCCGAGCAACTCATCCGAACCGCCCTGCAACTCTTCGTGGTGGTGGAGTTCGTCTTTTTTGTTTTTTATTGGGAAGGGTGAAGTAGATGGTGCGATCGATTTTTGGTGGGCAGCGACCTGCCCGACGAGCCTTCACGCTCGTGGAACTGCTGGTGGTGATTGCGATCATCGGTGTTTTGGTTGGCCTACTGTTGCCAGCCGTTCAGTCGGCTCGTGAAGCCGCCCGACGCATGAGCTGCCAGAACAATTTGAAGCAGTTGGGATTGGCTGCTTTGAACTTCGAATCGTCCTACAAGCGGTTTCCTCCTGGATTTCTTGGAACCAACCTGAACCGGACGACGGGTGCTCCTGAAGTTCCGTACATGGATTGGGCGAACGACTCCGGGATCGGGACTCTGGCCTTCCTGCTTCCTCAGATGGAGCAGACCTCGCTGTACAACTTCTTCAGCGGTGACCCATCGATCAATGATGTGGGCAAGATTCTTGATGCCGACCAGCATGGTTTTGGAAAGTCGGATAAGCGGCCTTACGAGATTTATTGGAACTCGGACAAGGCTTGGGAAGCTTCGAACTACAAGGTGGGTGCATTCCTTTGCCCATCGGACAACGCCGACTCTGGCATTCAGTACACCGTGATGTTGATCCAGACCGTTTGGAACGGAAACCAGGCTTCGGCTCCTGGTACCACCTTCTGGTACGAAGGATCTCAGAACGCTGGATGGCACCGCACCCTTGGCAAGACCAACTACATCGGTTGCTCGGGTCGCCGCGACAAGACCGGTCATGTTGGTTTGGACGTTTGGGCCGGTGCTCTGCCAATTCGTGGCAAGACCAAGATGCGTGACGTCATCGACGGTACCTCCAGTTCGATCCTCTTCGGTGAAGTCACCGGCTGGTGGACTGACGGGAAGAAGCCTGTTGGTCGTATCGCCTCGAATTGGCAGAGCACCGGCCCAAACGTCCAAACCAACATGACCGGTCTTGTCGCGGCGACCCGAGCA
>JBJSWM010001174.1:0-1385 GCA_046085865.1 Pirellulaceae bacterium | reverse complement strand
AGCCCAACGGTGCTCGTTATCGTAATCGATCTCCGCATCATCCTGTTAGTTGACGCTTTTTGTCGTCAGACGTCGAGTCGTTCGTGGTCGAAGGATTGCGCAGTCATAAGTCCTGGTGCCGATTAGGAGCGGGAGCACCGTCCGCCGGGGCGGACTGAGCAAGTGCACGACGGCTGAAAGCCAGAAAGCGTCAACTAACAGGATGATGCGGAGATCGATTACGATAACGAGCACCGTTGGGCTGAGCACGAGTAGGAGCGCGAATCTTTGACTGAAGAATCGCCGGAACCATGGGATACAACGGAGCGGTTGTGGTGAACTTTTTTGCGAGTTCATTGTCAACTCCCGCCGTCCACTGATCCCAAGTTGGAAGACCAAAGGGTACGAAACCGAAGGATAGCGAATGTTCAAAAACCTGACACAGTTAGCCCAGATGATGAAAAACCTTGGATCGCTGCAGGATCGCGTCAAGGAGCACGCGCAGCGATTGAAGAGAACTCGAATCGATCAAGCCAGCCCCTGCCGTCGTGTCGCCGTGGTGATGAATGGTGTGGGGCAGGTGGAGTCGATCCAGTTTCACGATCAGGTGGTTCTGGAGGATCGAGAAGCCGTAGCGCTGGCAGTGGCTCAGGCCATCAATGCAGCGATCGATCAGGCGAGATCCTTACACATGGACACGGTGAAAGATCTAACGGGAGGGATGGAGGTGCCGGGCATGGATACCTGGATGGAGGAATTGAAGAAGGGAACGGTTGGATGAGCGAGATTGGTGGAACGCTGGCGCAATTGATCGACCAACTTGGCAAACTACCGGGTATTGGCCGGAAGACGGCAGAGCGGCTGGCATATCATCTCCTTCGAGTCCCCTCGCAGGAGGCTTTGGCGCTGGCCGAGGCGATTCGTCAGGTCCGCGAGAGTCTTCGGTACTGCGAGGTTTGCTTCAATCTTTCAGAAACTTCCATCTGTGGACTTTGCCGCGATCCGAAACGGGACGTGACGAAGTTGTGTATCGTCGAACAGCCACGGGATCTGATGGCCCTTGAACAGTCCGGGGCGTACAAAGGAATGTACCACGTGCTCTTGGGCAGAATCGCTCCGCTGGAGGGGATCGGGCCAGCGCAGCTGACGATCGATCCGCTGGTGGATCGGGTGCGGAAAGGGAATTTCCAAGAGATCATCATGGCGACCAATCCCAACGTCGAAGGGGATGGCACTGCGCTCTTCCTATCCAATGCGCTGCGGGAATTTCCAGTAGAAATTTCTCGCTTAGCGCGTGGAGTTACTTCGGGTAGCGTGCTGGAATATACCAACAAAGAGATTCTTGCCGATGCCCTCTCGGGCCGGCAAAAGCTGTGATCTGAATTGGCGACGCTGCAGCGGGCAGC
>JBJSWM010001173.1:0-1254 GCA_046085865.1 Pirellulaceae bacterium | reverse complement strand
GATCCATGGGCAACCGCATCGCGTCGCACGCCTGGAGATCCACCACCTCGACTCGCGAGGATCGACACATCCAATCACTAGGTCAACCTGCGCAAACCACTCGGTTCCCACCTGATCGACGACATCGGCCTGCCAGCCCTCAATCCGATTGCCCAATCCCTGACCCCGCAACCGCTCGGCCGCCCGAACCGCTTTCGGCATTCCGATGTCGCTGGAGTCGAAGAGGATGCAGCGAGTCAGGTTGGTCGCTTCCACCAGATCCCGATCCACGATCCAAATCTGACCGACTCCTGAAAGCGCGAGGTTCTTGGCGACCTCGTTCCCCAACGCTCCAGCCCCCACCACCAGCACCTTACCGCGGCTCAGCGATTCCTGGTTCCACCCCTCCATCGCTTCCTGCCGTCCAAACAGCGATGATTCCTTGCGATCGTTCATTGCGACGCCAGGAATCGAACGGCATCGGCGGGATTCTCGGACACGGTCTGCTGCCCATGAGCCATCTGGCAGGTGGCGGCGACGGCATTCCCAAGTCGCTCGGTGGTCAAAGGGAAGGCGATCTCAGATTGTTGAGCTGCCCACTTGGCAGCCGCTTGATGATAGGGACTCTCCAGGCTGATATTGCGATAGACCAGCATCTCCCAAAGCATCTCGCACAGCTGATCCAGCCACAGCGATGCGGTCCAGTGGCTGCTGTATCCCCCAAGACAGATCATGCCATTGGGAGCGATATTGGGGTGGAAGATGGGGGTCTGCCAACGAAGCCACGGGGCGCTGCGAGGAAAACTGTCATCCAACTGGCAATGAACCTGGTGATCCATCCGGTCGACCCGCCTGGGAGGCTCTCCCAGATGGCCACTGGCGATGATGCCGGGACCACAAAAGGTCCACTGGTACGCGACGGGACTCCCCCCCGGTTCCCGTTCCAGAACCTGGCAGCCAAAACCGTTGCTGCGATCCTGAAGCGATTCCAGTCGCTCCCACTCCTTCTGCAAACGGAAAGCCCTCGGAGAAGCCCCCGACCCTGCGATCATCTCCGGACAAATCAAAAGATGATCGCCATCGGATACCTGCGATTCCGCTAGAGGCAGTTCATCCTCCAGACGCCTGCCACCCTCTCGGTGATCCAGCTTGTACTGAATCGGCACGCCGTCGGGCCCAGATGTCGGCAACCCCAACTGGGCGACCACCAGTGGGATCAGACGCCCAACTTGAAGATGCCCCGCCACCTCCGCCTCCACCTGTCGGGACGCAGTC
>JBJSWM010001172.1:0-1532 GCA_046085865.1 Pirellulaceae bacterium | reverse complement strand
CTGGGCGTGGCATGGGGCAACGCAGACCATCAGAAGAAAGGCCACGGCCAACATCCGCCAAAGAGCGCAACCCTTGGAGCCGATGGAACGAATGAGCATGAGACACCTGCAAAGCAATGGAATGGGGCTGGAATCGCCCGCAGTCGAAGAACCAACGTCGGGAGTTATTTTTCCGCATGCGGTCCCAGACTGCATGTCGCGATCTGTTAAGTTCGTGAGAAGAATTGAGGAAGCTACCCTAGGGGCAGACCGATTCGACTCACCTTTCCGCCAGATGCTGGCCTAGCCATTTGGCCATCACCAGCACGATCGCTTGGGGATTTCCTCTAGGGATTTTGGGAAGTACGGAAGCATCGGCCACCCAAACTCCAGGCATGGCGTGCAGCGTTAAGTCCTTGCTGACCACCCCTTCGCCTGGGGAGCCGATGCGGCAAGTTCCAACCGGATGGAACAAGGTGGTCGCCAATCGGCCAAAGGCCATCTTCAGATGCTCGTCATCGGCGTCGCGCCACCCCGATCGCTCCATCTGACACCCGTTGCGCCTCCAGGCTTCGTTGGAGGCGAGTTCGATTCCTGCTCGAAGAGAGGGTAGCCATCGATCCCAGTCGGCGGACTGTTGGAGGTAGTTTGGGTGGATCCGATACCCGGTGGTTCCGTCCTGCTGGATCGGTTCAATGCTGCCTTCGGAATCTGGCCTCAGCAAGGTAACGCCCAGCGTAGCGCCATGGGACGGCTTGTCGCGGACCGCATATTCCAAGTACTTCGTCGCGGTGAGATGGATTTGGAAGTCGGGAGTGGCTTCTCCAGAAAGATTGGAGGATTGGAGCGAACCAAAAGCGCCAACCTCGACGAGGTTGCTTGCCAGACGCCAATCGGGCGGGGCCTTCGTGAAGTCCGTCCAGCGGCTAGCTGCCTGCTGCAAGCTCGGCTTGTCGGCCACGGCGTGCGGCGGTGCTTGGAGACCGATAGGGAAGATCAAGTGATCCTGAAGATGCTGTCCAACATGCGGAGCATCGTAGCGACATCGGATCCCGGCTTGCTCCAGCGACTCTCTGCATCCGATCCCGCTTCGATGCAGCAGGGAAGGGGTCTGGATGGCACCGGCCGCCAACACCACCCCCAGGCGAGCCTGGACTGATTGGGATCCGTTCGGTGTGGCGAGTTCTAGTGCTGGGGGCTGGGAGCTGGTTTGGACCAGTCGCATAGCAAAGCAATCGGTGGCGATGGTCAAGCGATCGGAGGCGACAGCGCGAAGCAGATCCCAGGGAGATCTCCGCAAACCGCCCTGTTGCCAGCGGACGAAAGTGCCAAAGCCAACCGACGCCCACCCGGCTTGCCAGTGGTTAGGCCAGCCAGCTTCTTGGCATGCCTCGATAAACCAGTTGGAGATATCGAAGCGGTGCGGCGGGGAGGCAGAGCGGATTCGTTCGGCCAGGGAATTTCCATCGGAGGAATAGGATGCGACCAACGATTCCCAAAGGCTACGGCAGCGCGATTCATTCCAACGAGCCTTGGATTCCTTGGGCCATTCA
>JBJSWM010001171.1:0-3575 GCA_046085865.1 Pirellulaceae bacterium | reverse complement strand
ATCAGCGATCGAAGAATTCGAGCAGCAGGAACACCGGCCGCTTCCGAAAAACTTCGCACGTTGCAGGGAAGTGCTAGCGCCACACGCTGCTTTCGGGGTGCGGTCGAACCGGTGGTCTGGCGGCGTCCAAACCCTCGCCCAGCCCGCCGTGCCTCCCTTTCTTCCTCGAAGGCCAGATCCTCGGTGCCTCGAATCTTCACGCGCCTCTTGGTGCGATCGGACCGACCGGCGGCAAGTCCCGCCAGCCCCTTCTTTCCCTTTCCTTCTTCTTCTTCTTCGGCAGGCCGCTTCCCTTTGGCTTTGGCTCCTGCCTTGTCGGCACCGGCGCGGAAATCGGAAAGTCCGCCGGTTCCAGGGGGTGGAGGCGTCTTGCTCTTATGGGTCTCTTGCTGGACAAACTTGTCCAGCGGTGCTTTCATCCCCTGCTTGGACCCAACGATCAGGTCCTTGGTCAGCTTGATGTCGGGACGCTGTGGAGTCGGTTCGTCGGTGCGCCGCGGCATCGGCTGCTGGCCAGTCTTGGGGATCTTCGCAAGATTGATGACCGGTTCCCGCGTCTTGGGACGTCGCTTCTCTTCGGTCGGCTTCTCAGAAGATGGCTTGGAACGATTGCCAAGCACTCGAATTCGTCCCCCGGAGCTACCCGAAGGAGAGATGTAGTCGTCTCGACGGAAGCTCTCGGATGTCTCCTTCTCTTCCGCGACGGAGTCGACCGCAGAAACCGTCACTTCCGGTTCGCTCGGCACCGATTCCGACTCAACAGGAAGCTCGACATGGATCGTTTCGGGGGTCAGTTCCTGGACTTCACCTGCGGCCGATTCAGCGGCTTCCACCACATCGGTAGGAGCCGATTCTTCCATACTGACTGCAGTGGTCTTGCGCCGCGGTGGAATGATCTGCGGTCTCCCGACAAACCCAGAGCCGCGAACGGGTGCTGCAGGAGCGGTGGGAGCTTGGGGGGGAGCAGGGCGTTCTTCGGTCTTGGTCGCCGAGGCACTCTCCAGGTGCTTCTTGATCCGAAGCACTTCGTCATCTTCGAGGCTGGCAAGGGCGCTCCCCTTGCCGGTGATTCCAATCTTGTTGCAAAGATCGACCAATTCCTTGCTGTCGAGCTTGAGGTCTTTGGCGAGCGTGTAGATTCTAACTGGCACTGGGCGATGTTCCTGAAGTGTTGGAAGGCCGCGGGCTTGTGGCGAAGCGGATGGGACGGATGTCTGGCATGGGGTCGGTGACCTGGCGGGCGAGATGCTTGGCTCCTCCCCCGACTTTGGGTCGGCGCGCCTAAGCTACCACTCGACGCGCCAGTGCGATGCTCCCCAAGAATCCTTGAAGAGCATCCGCTCGATTCCTTGAGGAATCATTCATTGGAATGCTCTGCCGCTGACTCCTCCCCTGTGGCCTTCTCCTCAGGCGACAACCCCTGAGGACTCGATGCTATGTCGCTCGATTCGGTACTGCTAGCAGCGGTGGATGATGCGCTACTCGCACCAGCCTGTCGCTCGCGAAGCAATTCCGCTTCGGTCGCTCGTCGCTCTTTCTCTTCTCTTTCGATCCGCTTGCGTTCTTTTTCTTCTTCTTCCTGCTGTGCTGCCAGGTCGTCTGCCTGCTCGACAATCGCATCCACCTGATCGGCGCTCAGCCCACCCATCTCCATCAGCACATCGGGTTCAATCACCGACAGGTCGTCGTAGGACAGGTATCCCTGTTCCACCAACCGCTGGGCCAATTCCTCAGTCATCCCTTCGATTTCCAGGAAGCCCTTCATCGCTCGGTCGATCTGCTGCTCCAGCTCGTCGGCCGTCATGATCTCGATATCCCAACCGCACAGCTTGCTCGCCAGCCTCACATTCTGCCCATAGCGACCGATCGCCTGCGACAGATGTTCCTCGCTCACCAGGGCAATGGCTCTGCCGATCATATCGCACAGCAACACCTGCTCGACCTCCGCAGGCTGCAGCGCGTTGGGGATCAAAACCATCGGATCATCGCTCCAGCGAACAATGTCGATCCGCTCACCCGCCAGTTCGCTGGTGACGTTCTTGATCCGGTTGCCTCGCAGGCCAACGCAGGCCCCGACGCAATCGACCCGCTGGTCGCTGCTGGAGACCGCGACTTTCGATCGATATCCCGGTTCGCGACTGATCGCTCGAATCTCGATCACCCCTTCGGCGATCTCTGGTATCTCCTGCTCAAACAGTCTTTGCACCAACTGGGGCTTGGTGCGTGAGAGGATGATCTTCACGCGGTTGCCCGAAGCCTTCACCTCGTAAATGACCGCTCGAACCCGCTCCCCATTATGGTATGTCTCACCCGGGATCTGCTCGCCACGCGGCAGGATGGCCTCGACTGCCCCAAGCTGAACGATGGTCAAACCTCGCTCGGTTCTCTGCACAATCCCCGTGACCAGTTGTCCAACCTGGTCCTGGAACTCGTCCATTCGCGCATCTCGCTCCGCTTCGCGAATCTTTTGAATGATCACTTGCTTGGCGGTCTGAGCACCGATGCGACCGATCTCTTCTTGGTTCAATTCCCGGCCATCGCAGGTGGCGCGGATCGCACCGCCATCCCTCGCGATCTGCACGTCGATGTCCGCTTCTTCGCCGAATTGCTTCTTGGCTGCCATCACCAGCGCAGCTTCGATCGCCTGGAGCACCAGTTCCGTGTCGATGTTCTTCTCGCGGTGCAGCGAATCGACGATCCGTAGCAATTCTTGTGGATTCATGCGTCCAGACTATGAAAACGTTTCCGACGAGGACTTCCGAGCTCCCCCCGCCCAGGAGGGAGTTCCAGCCGCTTGGCCAGCGTTCGGGAATCCTGCAAAGTTAATGGGCTTCTGCAGAATTGTCAACTATTGCCCCTGGTCGCGAGCTAGATCGGTAGCTGCCCTCGGAGACCTCCCGCCCTTGCCGAATGGGGAGCCTCTGACCGGCCAGGAGGCGGTCGATCTAAAAAGGCTCGCATGGCCCCCCAAAGAGGCCCCTTTCGAGAAAATCTTCGGTTTTTAAGTCCATCTGGACATTCCGTCGGTCCGCGGGTGGAGAAGGAGCGAAAAACCTCGGATCGCGCCTCGCTGCTTCTCGAAGAGGCATCGAGCCACGGTGAGTGAATGGACCGATGGGCTTCGCATGCATCGATCTGCCTAGGTGACCTTGTGAGATCCACTCCGCGAGAGGAACGGTAAGGGTAGGACGCTGACGAAAGCCCTTTCTCTCGGCTCCATCTGTCCATCTTGCCGGTCGCTAGATCGACTACCCACCGCTAAAACTTGGTGCCCCTAGACGGTGCAGTAGAAGTAGAAGTAGAAGTAGAAGAAACAAGTAGAAGTATACGTAGCAGTATCAGTAGCAATAGCAATAACAGTATCAGTAGCAATAGCAGTAGCAATAGCAGTATAAGTAGAAGTAGAAGTAGAAGTATAAATATAATTATAATTATAAGTATAATTTTGAGTATAAGTACAATTAAAAGTAAAAGTATAATTATAATTAAAATAATAAGCAGTGGTATAAGTATAATTCTAATTATAAGTGCATGTATAAGTGCATGTATAAGTGCATGTATAAGTGCATGTATAA
>JBJSWM010001170.1:0-13376 GCA_046085865.1 Pirellulaceae bacterium | reverse complement strand
GTGCCCGAGTTGCTTTCGATCGAAGCGGCTAGCAGCGCCGCATACCATCGCTGGGTCAGTGCATCGGTCGATCAGGAGAAAGTGGAATGATCGACCCCACCGACCCACTGGGTACGCCCGAGCTATTCCTTCGTATCTATGTGATCGATGGGGCAGCAGATGAACTGTCGCAGACCGACCTGAAAAGTCGAGAAGCGACTTCTCTAGACACCAACCATCCTGCGTTCGGACCCTCATCCGGATGGGACATGGCGTTCGAGGAGTTCGAGCAGCTGGTGGGGGATGAAGCCGGGATGTTTTTCGAGCCGGATGGATCTTGGGTATGGACCGGAAGCGAAGCGACCCGACGATGGCAGCTGGACGGACAGCTCTACGATCGCCACGGACGAGTGATCTATCTGGAACTGAAAGGTTGGCCCAGTGTGGCGGCCTGGCGGCGCCTTAGCCAATGGTTGGTGGGGGCGGCACGCGAACCCAGGCAGCCAGTCGTCCACTGGGTGAACGAGGGACGATGGAGCGATCTAGGGGAGGTCGAGCGACGATTGCTGGAGGGGATCGCTGGGGAGCAGGGAGGGAATCGATGAGCAGCGGGGAGGAAGAAGTCAGTTCCTTGGGAGATCGTTGGGCGGCGGCTGACGAAGAGAAAATCAACGCCGCGGCTTGGGACCGCATGGCCAATCTGGCTCACCCACTGGCCCAACCCGCCAAGGACGACGAACTGCGACGACCCCTGGAAGTGGTCGATGAGGTGGGGTGGTTGGGAGGCGATATTCGAGGGTGGCGGGTCCTGGCCCTGGCGGCCGGTGGGGGCAGACACAGCGCTCTTTATGCCTCCGCAGGGGCCGATGTGACGGTGGTTGATCTTAGCCCTGGGATGCTGGAATTGGATCGAAGGGTAGCCGCCGAACGAAAGCTCTCCGTACGACTGATCCAAGCATCGATGGTTTCGATGCCGATGCTGGAGGATGCCGCGTTCGACCTAGTGATCCATCCAGTCAGCACCTGCTATGTGAAGCAGCCACTGCCGGTCTTTCGCGAGGTGGCCCGAGTGCTGCGCCCCGGTGGGCTCTATATCTCCCAGCACAAGCAGCCGATGAACCTGCAGGCCTCCCTGGAACCGCTGGGAGGGAAGTACCGGATCGATCATCCAGCTGGCAGTGGTGTCGCAGTCGACAGCCCGGTGGGACCAAGCCGTCTGAGGGAGCCGGGTACGATGGAGTTTGCGCATAGCCTGGAGTCCATTCTTGGCGGTATCTGCCGCGCTGGGATGGTGATCGAGGATATTCGGGAACCGCAGCACGGCAAGCCCGACCAGCCGATCGGCTCGTTCGCGCATCGCTGCCAGTTCATCGCTCCCTACCTGAGGATCAAGGCCCGGCGGTCGCCGGCGGGGCAGGGTGGGGGAGTCGACGGGTGGGCAATGGTATTGCAGCAGCAGAAGATCTGGACGCCTGGATCCCGGTGATCGCAAGAGTACGATTCCTTTCGGAGCCATGGAGAACCATCGGTCGACCAGTTCAGGTCGACTGGAAAAGCAACAACGAGCCAAATGGAGCAACGATGGACGACCGAGCAGCAGATGTATCGCTGAAGGATTTCCAGCAGCAGATCCGGACGATGTATTTTGAAAAGGACCGCGAGCGAGGGGTCGACGGCACCTTCATGTGGCTGATGGAGGAGGTGGGGGAACTAGCGACCGCTCTGCGAACAGGGGACCGCGAGAATCTGCATGAAGAATTCGCCGATGTGATCGCGTGGCTGGCGACCATCGCCAATGTCGCGGGGGTCGATCTGAGTCAGGCGCTGCAGAAGAAGTATGGAAGTGGATGTCCCGGTTGCCAACGATGGGAGTGTACTTGTCCGATGAGCGAGAAGCCGTAGCGGTTGGTGGCAAAAGGCGAGCCTGAACCGCTTCCAGTTCGATCGGCTTATCGCTTCGCGGCCAGCTCCAGGAACAATTGGTAACGGGCCTGCATTTCCTGGAGGCTGTCACCGCCGAACTTGTCGATGAGGGCGGCCGCGATCTCGAAGGCAACCACCGACTCCAGGATGATGGCCGCAGCAGGGACCGCGCACACGTCGCTCCGTTCGTAACTGGCGCGATGCGGCTCCTTCGAATCCATCTCGATCGAATCGAGTGGCTTTCGGAGGGTGCTGATCGGCTTCTTGGCGGCTCGCACCACCAACGGCTGGCCGTTGGTCATTCCACCCTCCAGACCACCGGCATGGTTGGTGGGGCGGACGTAGCCCAGATTGGGGCTTTGTCGCTGAGCGGGATCGTAGTGAATCGGATCGTGAACCTGGGATCCGGGAAGATGAGCTGCCTGGAAGCCCAATCCGATTTCGACTCCCTTGATCGCCTGCACGGCCATGACGGCTTGCGCTAATTTGCCATCGAGTTTGCGGTCCCACTGCGCATGGGTACCAAGTCCGAAAGGAAGGCCTTCGACGCGCACTTCGATCAGGCCCCCCAGAGTATCTCCCTCGTCAGCAGCTCGATCGATCGCCGCGCAGACTTCAGGATCGACTTCGGGGTTGAGCGAATAGATGGCCGATGCATCGCGCAAGGCACGATGTTCGGCCATCGATCCCCGAACGGCGGGAATTGGGATACCCCCCAGCGCCACGACATAGCCCAGGACTTCGATCTGAAAGGCCGAAAGCAGTTGCCGCGTCAGGGAACCGGCGGCGACGCGCACGGCTGTCTCCCGAGCGCTCGATCGCTCAAGCACGCCACGAATCGACCCAAGGTACTTGATGGCTCCTGTCAGATCGGCATGACCCGGCCGGGGGCGAGGGAGTTCCTTGAGCCGTTCCAGTTTGGAGTCGCTGTTGATGACCTGCAGCGTCAGAGGCGATCCAAGCGTTACCGACTGCCAGATGCCAGTCAGAATTTCAACCGTATCGGTTTCCAGTTTTTGCCGGCCGCCGCGACCATAGCCGCCCTGCCGCAACCGCAGGTCGCGGTCGATCGCTTGGGGGTCGATCTGAAGACCTGCAGGGAAACCATCGATAAGAGCGATCAGGGCTTTGCCGTGGGATTCGCCGGCGGTCCAGTAGCGGAGCATGAGAAACCTGGTGCGAAGATCGAAATCAGGCGTGCGATTGGTTGGCCGACCTTTGTGCCCTCCACTCCTTTAGTTTAATCTGCAGTGACTGGATGCGACAGGCGAAAGAGGATGCTGAGGGTAGACCAGCCAGCCCCGGGCCCCAGTGGGATGAAAGGATGCGATGGGATTGAGGTTTCTCAAGGAGCAGTGGTTTCTTTGCGCTTTGGCCTGCTGTTTGGTGATCGGGGGCTTTCAGGCCCAGCGATGGGAGGGGATCAGTCGCGTGCCCCTCCTAAGACAGGCTCCAGTGGCCATCGTCCTTTTTCTGATGGCGCTACCGGTTCCGGCATCCCAACTTCTTCAGGCGATTCGGGCATGGCGGGAGGCGTTACTGGCGATATCGCTCAATGTGGTCGCACTCCCACTTTTGGCTTGGTGGATGACCTGGGGATGGTCGACCGATCTGGCAGGCGGCATGATCGTTGCCGCCGTGGTGCCTTGTACCTTGGCATCGGCAGCCCTTTGGACACGTCGAGGGTCGGGTAACGACAGTTTGGCGATCCTGGTGACAATCGTCACCAATGCGAATTGTTTCTGGATCGCACCGCTATGGATCAGTCTTCTGATGGGGAGGGAAGTAACCGTCCAACCGCTGCCGATGCTGACCGATCTGGCCCTGCTGGTACTCTTGCCCATGGCGCTGGGGCAGTGGTTGGGATCGATGCCGGCGATCCAGCAGCAGATGAAAAACGGAAAGAAAGTGGTCGGGGTGATCTGCCAGCTGGGGATTCTTTGGATGGTTTTGCTGGGGGCGATCCAGATGGGGTTGCCGCGAGCCGGTCAGGAGTCGGCTGGCTGGCAGTCGATTGCGATGGTGGTGCTGGTCGCTTCGGCAATGCATTTGGCGATGCTGGCAGCCGGTTGGTGGGCCAGCGGCTGGATCGGAGCGTCACGCAGCAACCGGGTGGCGGTGGCGATCGCAGGCAGCCAGAAGACGCTGATGGTGGGCCTGAAGCTGGGGATCGACTGTGGGGTCAGCATCCTGCCGATGGTGGTCTATCATGCCGCGCAGCTGCTTCTGGACGCGGTTTGGGTCGAGTGGCTGCAGCGCGGTGACAAGGCAGAAAAATAGGCGATCGGCTCACACACCGGCGCCTCTTCGTAGGGTGTGTGAGGCGGCCTATTTGTCACCGGCACCGCGCGAAAGACTGTCCGCCGCGGAACACACCAGAACCAAAGCCACGCGCCGATACCAACCCCTGGTCTGTTCGCGGGGCAGGTTTTACCACACCACCGTCTAAAGCCCTCGCCCCGGCTCACACACCCTACGGGTCTGCTGGGCTTGAAGCGACCTACGTTGAGAAGGGCTTGGGTCGCCTAGCCAGTGAACTTGCTACAGAGAATACTGGCGTTGTGCCCACCGAATCCGAAGCTGTTGTTCATGGCGATTCGAACCACGCGTTCTTTGGGAGTCAGTGGCGTGTAGTCCAGATCGCACTCGGGATCCGGGTCGGTCAGGTTGATGGTGGGGGGGATCAGATTATGAAAAACGCTTTTCACGGCGAGCACCATTTCGATACCACCGCTGGCTCCCAGAGAGTGCCCTAGGTGTCCTTTGGTGCTGGAGATGGAAACCTTGCGAGCCGATTCCCCATAGACGGCTTTGATCGCTTGCGTCTCGGCCTTGTCCCCCAGCGGGGTGCTGGTGCCGTGGGCATTGATGTAGTCGACCTGAGAGGCGTCGATTCCCGCGCTCCTCAGTGCGTTGCTCATGGCGCGCGCGGCCCCCGTCCCCAAGGGGTCTGGTTGCGTGATGTGACCTGCATCGCAACTGGCGCCAAATCCAATCACTTCGGCATAAATCCTGGCGCCTCGTTGCCGCGCATGCTCCAGTTCCTCAAAAACCAGGATGCCCGCCCCTTCCGCCAGGACAAAGCCATCCCGTTGGAGATCGAAGGGGCGACTTGCTTCCTGAGGCGAATCGTGTCTTGTCGAAAGCGCTTTCATGTTGGCAAAGCCAGCCAGTCCCATCGCTGTGATGGCCGCTTCGCTGCCGCCGGTAACAATCACATCGGCATCGTCGGTCTGAAGATACTTCAGCGCGTCCCCCATCGCGTTGGTGGCGCTAGCGCAGGCGGTGGCGACGCCGAAATTCGGTCCGCGCATCCCATGACTGATCGCCACATTACCACCGGCCGCATTGAGCATCATTTTGGGGATGGTGAACGGACTGACGCGGTCCGGACCCTTGGCAAAAAGTCGCTCCATCTGGTCTTCAATTTCATTCAGACCACCGATTCCCGAACCGATGATGACGCCGCATCGGTATGGGTCTTCGCGATCGAATGCAAGCCCTGAGTCACGGATCGCGTGATGCGCTGCAACCATGGCGAAGAGGGTGAAACGATCGAGCCGTTTCACTTCTTTTGCGTCGACGATACCGCTTGGGTCGAAATCGGGAATGTCTCCGCCGAATCGAACCTTATGGTTTTCGGTAGGCCGAATGGTCAGCGGATGAATGCCGCTGTCACCAGCCAATACCCTCTCCCAGAGCATTGGGACATCGCACCCTAAGGGTGTGACAACCCCAAGTCCAGTGATCACAACTCGACGCTTCATTTGGTCCACTCAGTCCCCAAACACCGATTGCGTCAGTTCTGATGCTTTTCGATGTAATCGACAGCTTCACCTACGCGTTGGATCTTTTCCGCCGCTTCTTCTGGGATGCTGATGTCGAATTCGCTCTCTAGTTCCATCACCAGTTCGACGGTGTCGAGCGAGTCAGCGCCCAGATCGTTGACGAAATGGGTCTCTGGCTTGATCTTGTCTTTCTCGACGCCCAACTGTTCCGAAACAATCTTGATGACGCGTTCCTCAATGGTCGCCATAGAAGGAACTCCCTCCGCTAAAAGACAACTCTTAGGTGAATGCTTATTCCAATTTGCAGGAATCGCTCCCGCTTCCGCAGCAGGTGAGGCGATGGGCAAAAGGTCTCCTGCGAGCTCCCTTGCCCGTTTCATTTCCCCGATCCACTGCGGTCGCAAAGATAGAGGATTTTAGCAAACCAGGTCAAGGCATGAAGGCGGATAGGGTGCTTTCGGCCAGTCAACCTGGGAAAATCTTTCCGGTTGCTCGGTTTCCGTCGTCTTCCGTCGCGATCAGCCGGTCATGCCACCATCGACGGTCAGCACCTGGCCGGTGACGTAGCTAGCGGCCGGTGATGCAAGGAAAAGAACGCAGGCAGCGACGTCGTCGGCGGTGCCGATCCGCGCCGCAGGGATCCGTTCCTTGACTTTCGCCAGGATTTCCTCCCCCAGCATCTCGGTCATTTCACTGGCGATGAACCCGGGAGCGACCGCATTGACGGTGACCTTCCGCTTGGCCAACTCCTTGCTCAGAGAACGAGTCAGCCCGATCATGCCGGCCTTGGTGGCGGAGTAGTTGGTTTGACCTGCGTTGCCGATCAGTCCGGAAACGCTGGAGATATTGATGATTCTTCCGTAGCGCTGCCGCATCATCAGGCGAGCCGCGGCGCGGCTGAATAGAAAGCAGCTGGTTAGGTTGGATGCCAAAACCTGATCCCACTGATCGTCATTCATGACCGGCAGCAGGGTGTCGCGGGTGATCCCTGCATTGTTGACGAGGATATCTAGCCGTTCGCCTCGATCTTCCCATTGCTGAAAGAGGCTGGCCACCGCCTCCCGGTCCGTTACATCACAGGCGACCGCCTCGGCCTGACCGCCCGGAAATGCCTGAATCGCTTGCACCGTCTCAGCGAGCTTCGATGCGTTGCGGGCGATGCAGAAAACCTTGGCACCACACTGCCCCAAACGCAAAGCGATCGCCTTCCCCAACCCTTGCGAAGCGCCGGTGACCATAGCGATCTGCCCACTTAGCTCAGCGCTCAATCCCAGTCCCTTGGTGTCGCTCATCGTTCTTCACCATCCTGTTTTCAAATGGAAGTCGTCGGATCCCCTGATTGGCTTCCCCCTTTGATCGTCCCATCGGAACGACCCATGGGCAGCTTATTATGCCGAGGGTTCATCCCCTAGGCTGTGGCAAACCACCTTACGCTCGATTCTTTTCAATGTTCCCGCCAGGACACGCCCCACCCCCACTTCGTAGAAGCAGTTGGGCGATAGGCTCAAGAGGTGCCGTAGCGACGATTCCCAAAGCACTGGGGAGGCGACCTGTCTGGCAAGGAATTCCTGGAACTCTTCAGGACTCTGGTGCGGTCTTCCATCGACATTGGAAACGACCGGAACGCGAGCCTGTTTGAAGGGGGTCTGGCGCAATGCTGCTTGAAGTTGCTGAACCGCTGACTCCATCAACGCAGTGTGGAAAGCACCTGCCACCTGCAGCCGGATCCATTTGATCGCTCCCATTTGCTGCGCCATCGGCTCACTGGCCACCAGCGACTCCAGATGGCCCGAAATGGCGGTGTTTCCTGGGCAAAGCCAGTTGGCAGGCTGCAGCAGTTGCCCGGGCAGACGAGCGGTTTGGCAGAGGCTCTCCACCTGCGCGGCATCCAGTCCAAGCACGCTCGCCATGCCACTGGCCACCTGGTCGGCAGCCTGCTGCATCGCTTTGCCACGCGCATCGACCAGACGTAAGGCATCTTCAAAATCGACGGCCCCTGCAGCGACCAACGCCGAATACTCTCCCAAGCTCAGGCCTGCAACGGCGACCAACTGGGAATCCCACTCGGGCGATTCCCAGCGCTTCGCTTCCAGGCACGCAATGGAATGGACAAACAGAGCGGGCTGGCTGTACTGGGTTGCGTGCAGCTGCGTTTCGGGTCCCTCCACGCAAAGCTTCAGCAGGTCGTAACCAAGAATCCGGCCGGCGTCGGCAAACAACTGAGCCGCTCGCTCTGATCTGGCGACAATCCCAGATCCCATCCCGACCACCTGAGCCCCCTGACCGGGAAAAAGAAGCACATGACCTGTCATTCCCATTTGCTTCCCTATCGAACAGGGGCCATAGAACCTCGGTCACTGGACTCGATGAGATCCTCAGCTACCCCCTGATCCAACCATGGATTTGCTTGATCCCACTGACAGCGATCCAAACACCCAGAAAGATGCCGCGTCTCTGGCGAGCAATCCGATGTCCAAGCGAACCGACTCGCTACGTATACGGCGAAAGGCACTTCAGCACCGACCGTTTTTCTACCATCGCAAAGGAATCAACGCGACGGTCCCAGGAAGGAATGCATCAGCAAGAGCACGTTGGCAGGGCAAGTTGAGACACATTCCCTCAACTCCCCCAGTCCACCAAGCGGCTCACTACTCGGCACTCATCTCCACCACGGTGCGATTCATGTAAGTACCGCACTTCGGGCAGATCGTATGTGTGGGAACGACGTAGCTGCACTTGGTGCAAGCGGTCAATTGCTTGGGTCGCTTGTGATGGTGCGAACGTCGCTTGTTGCTTCGGGAATTGGAGTGACGCCGCTTGGGAACCGCCATGGTAATTCGCCTCGGACGCCCCGTGCGGACGTCAATGCCAGACTGGTCGTGATGAAAAACTGGGAAAGCCTATCCCAGAAGACTACCTGGAATCGGCTACCGAACACCCATTTCTATGGCTTGGAAGATTAAATTCCCAGCCGAATTCCGTCAACCCATAAAACGTCAACACGCAACCACGGAAATCCACCTTATTGAGGGGTCTATTCCTCTGTGTATCGCCGGAAGGCGACTCCGCTGCATTGTCCCTGCATGGAAAAACTCCAGTGGAGGAAGCCGGCGGTGGCCTGATCGGACTCAGAGCCATCGGCGAGTCGGAGCGGGATTTGGGGATCGGGTCGATCGCGGTTGGGTGTGGGGAAGAATTGTTGATTTCGCAAAGCCATCAGGGAGGCCGCCACTTCGACGGCACCTGACCCTCCGCCGAGGTTACCGAAGAGTCCTTTGCCGCAAAAGACTGGGCTGTGCCGCAGTTGGTCACCCAGGGCATCAGCCATTCCAAGCGATTCGGAAAGATCGATCTGGGGATCGCTGCGCCCGCAGGCATGCAGGTGCCAGCCATCGGGAAGCTGGTGGTTGAGCGGCCGAAGGAGGCTTTGGATCGTCAGACGGGTGGCCTCCCGGAACGGATCGCGCTGGGGGCGTGGTCCCACTTGGTGAGCGGCGGTGGCCACCAGTTCGGCATAGATGGAGGCACCTCGCCTTTTGGCATGCTCCAGCGACTCCAGCATAAAAGCTGCGGCCCCTTCTCCCAGAACGATCCCGTCGCGATCGAGTTGGAAAGGTCGGGACATTTCGGTCGGATCGGGTCGATCGCTTGCGAGGCGGACTTGTCCTTCGACATGGAGGGAGCGGACGGGATGCACCAGGCTGCCTGTGGAACCGGCCAGCATGCAGTCGGCCGCACCGCGTCGAATGACTGCTGCCGCTTCCGCAATCGCCAGATCATTGCTCGCCTCCCGCACCGTCAACGAATTGCTCGGCCCGCGGAGATCGTTGTAGATGGCGACGTGGCTGGCTGGCATGTTGGGCAGGTATTTCAGCAGCCACAAGGGATTGAGCTTCGGGAGGCCATGGGAAGGCCACTGTTCGATATGGAACTGCCCCTGTTCGTCGTGACAGGCGGCGATCCCGTCAGAGAATTCTTCAGGACGTGTCAGGATGTAGTCGGATCCATAGACAATGCCGGTGCGTTGGGGATCGCGTCGGCTGGCATCCAGCCCACAGTCATGGAGGGCCCATTGGCAGGCGGCCACCCCCATTTCGATCTCCCGGCACATCACCTTCTGGCCCTTGCGAATTTGTCGCTCCAGCCCTTTTTCCATCGGCCCAAACTGATCGATCTGGCCGGTGAACTCCCGCGCTTCGGCACCGCACTGGACCTGCAGGATCCCTTTGGGGATGGAGCCCAAGGGGCCGATCCCACTGCGGTTTGCAACCAGTGCAGCCCAAAATGAATCGGGATTGCATCCGATCGGGCTGACGACCCCGACGCCAGTGACAACTACGCGCTGCGACATGCCGATCGCTCATCCTTTGCCGAATCGTAAAAGCCACCCTGACCGTACGGGCCCCCCAACCCATTCATTTACCGCGATTTCCTTTTGTTCCACAAGCCCGACATCGGGCGGTTTTGCCGTTACGTCGAGAGAAATCCCAACCAGAGATTTCTTTTTTGACGGAAAACGGAGCCAGATTCCAAACGTGGAGGGGGCGTCGTTCCGAACGTCATGAGAGCGAAAGGTCGGTCTTTGCGCAACCTGTCGATCCAAACCTGTCTGGGTTTTGCTCCGAAGTTTGCTCCGAAGGCTAGGGAGTCCACCATGCAATGTTCGGCTGGATCGGACGATCGACATCGACGCATCGATCGGGCCGCCGATCGATCGGGATGCGGAGCGGTTCACTGGAGAAAGCGATCGGTGAAATCTTTGGAATATCCTTCTCGATGGCTTCGCGCCACCACCATCGGCATCCTATGGCTGGCAGTGGTCCCGTGCGAGGAATCTGCAGGGGAAGATTTCCGGATGAGCCGAAAATGGGGAGGGAGTCGCCGACCCATTTGGAGCGGTAGCCCGAGCCAACTCCCCATTGGCCCGGCTCCTCTCTTCACCTCCCCGCCGACCATGGGTGGACCTGCCAGTCCATCCAGCCCAGTCCCCACGTGGCAATGGAGCACCTTCGGCTCCAACCCCTTTTCTTTGTCGCAAGTCGCTGGATCGGACGGCTGTCCCTGCATGGAGGCGAACCCACCTGCCGATACCGACCCGATTCCTCGCAGCAGCTACCAACCGATTCTTTCCTCCCTGCTGAGCGAAGTCGTCGGGGAGGGATTGGCGATCGAACCACCCCCGTATTCCGATTCCGCCATCCTTCCCAGTCCCCGCGAGGCCATCCAAAGAAGCCTAGCCACTCAGGAATCGATTCCCAGCGAGATGCTGGAACCCCAGAGCCCATTGGAACCCCAGAGCCCATTGGAACCCCAGAGCCGCGAGGAGTTGCCTTCTCCAATCCGCCAGGAGGGGACTCTCCCTGACAAATTGGAAACTCGGCGCACCAGCGAGTCGATTGAGGGGCTGGTGCCACCTAGCTATCCAACCTCCGGTCCACGAGGCCCCATGGGCTCGGCAGCGATCGCCAGAACCATTGTGCCGACCTCCAAGCCTTGGCGCGATGCGGCTCTGGGAGTCCTTGACCGGCTGGTCGAGCAGGGGAAGCTGGACGAAGCCTGGGGCGCGTGTCAGGGGATGGACCAGATCGCTCAGCAGTTGCCAGCCGAGGTACGGCTTCGACAGGCCATTTTGGGTGCGCTTCATGGAGAATCTCCCCACTGGGCGGCCACGCGTCTGGCCATCGCCTGGGATCAGGGGCTTGCGATTCGCCCGGAGGAATTGCCGAGGGGATCGCTGCGGAACTATCTGCCGAAGGAATCTGAGGAACTTCTGGACCAGACGCTGGATCGACTAGCTACCCAAGTGCTCCAGTCCACAGGAGACGACGCTGCCGACCGCAGCCACTTGATCCTGATCGCGGCTCTTTTGCGTCTGGATGGACAGATCGATCGGAGTCGGCCGTTTGCGTTGCGGGCTCGCCAGGTCGGGACCAGTCCAATCGATCGATTCAGCGACTTCCTGGCAGGAGGGCGTCCCCATCTGGCGCCACCCTGAAATCGGGCGGATGCTCCTGTCGTCTACGGGAGCTACCAAGGCAAGTGACAGATCGTCGCAAACCCCCTCGAAGGCTTGGGCGACCTAGTCACCAATACCCGATTGAACCACAATGAGGTTTGTCCAGGAGCTGCGACCGCGATGCGAAGAGCAGCGATCGAGCCCCTGCGTCGTTCCCACCCACCCCCCCTCCACCGGATGTCGCCTGGCGATCGTTTGCCGCTGCTGCTTTTGCAGCCATGCCGCCAATCTGCCTTTCCAGCGATGGACTGATTACGAGGAATACTGCCGATGAATCGCTTCCAAACCCCAGGTGACGTTGCCTCGAAGCTGCGGCTGCTTGCCTTCGGGTGCTGCCTGTTCCTACTTCCCCTGGGAATGCAGTTGGCGATGTCGCAGGAAGAATCACAGGCTGCCGAAACGCAGGTAGCTACTAGCGATGAGGCGAAGGCCTTGGGTGACCCATCAGCCAGCTTGAACTCCGAGCAGGCGACTGGACCTCAGGTGCTCTTCCGCCGCGATGTGATGCCGATTTTTCAAAAGCGCTGCCAAAGCTGTCATGGAGCGGAGGATGCCAAGGCCGATTTTCGGATCGATGACCGCGATACCGTGCTGGGCTACATCGAGCCGGGGGATGTGGCGGCATCAAGTCTTTGGACCGACTACCTGACTGCCGATCCCGACGCAGAGGAAAGTCAGGTGATGCCGCCGGTGTCGGAGGAGCCGTTGACGATGTCCGAGCTGGCGACGATTCGGTGGTGGATTGAGCAGGGGGCTCAGTGGCCTGAATCGCTGGGAGTCCCCGAAGAGGAAGGGCCGAAGGTGCGAGGTGTTTCGGGAAGCTGGCCCGAAAGGCTGTGGCGATTCTATGGCTATTTTCATCCCGCCCTGGTCCATTTCCCGATCGCCCTGTTGGTGGTGGGCGCCTTGGCGGTGCCCGCCTCCCTGCTGCTAGGTCGATCGGCCGATCGCTTCGCCGCCGTTTGTCTCTGGCTGGGGACGCTAGGGGCGATCGCTGCTGCAGTCGCCGGTTGGTCTTTTGCCGAGCTAAAGGGGTACCAACTCCCTTTCACCCCCTTGGACCAATTCAAGGACTCGACCTTCTTCTGGCACCGCTGGCTGGGGGTCTCCATCGCCTTCCTGGGCGCCGTCCTCAGTTACTTCGCGCTGGCAGGATTGCGCGAGGGTGCCAGGATGTCCCGAATCATCTGGCGCGTGGGGTTGCTGGGCCTGGCGGCACTGGTTGGGTTGGTAGGCCACCAGGGGGGCGAAATGGTTTACGGAGAAAAGATGTTCGATGAAGCGTTTGAATTGCTGATCCCTGTTCCTGAGCCACCCAAGGGGGGGCCAGCCGAGCCGATCGGGCCGGGACCGGTTCGACCCCAGTAGGGGACAGGGGCAAGGGACAGGAGCAAGATACGGGGCCGAGCGGTATCGGCGAGCTTTGGATCGCAGGGCGTTAGCATCTTCCTGTCGGCAATGCCGCTGCGGCAGGTTTGTCCGTTTCGGGATCAGGCCGACGCGGACGGCCTCTGGAAGGCTTCGATCGCCGCCTCCAGAAGTCGGCGCTGAATGTCGACGAAGTCCCCTTCGAGAAAAGCACCGGCCGCAGCGCGGTGCCCACCGCCTCCAAAAAGCCCTGCAAGCTGGTTGCAATCGACATGACAGCGGCTTCGGAAGCTGATCTTGTA
>JBJSWM010001169.1:0-3781 GCA_046085865.1 Pirellulaceae bacterium | reverse complement strand
ATCGTCGGGCTAGGCATCTGTGCGGGTGGAAGTGCCGTCCTGAAGGGATTGGATCTGACGAAAGCTATCGGTTAGGTCGTTCCTAAGCCGAATCCCTATCCCTTGCCTCCGCCGTCACGGGGACCGCGATCCCTCGGTCGGCTCAGCAACCTTCGACTCGGTCATCCCCCTGAAACCGACTCATGGAAAGAGCGCCGAGCCGATGCGGATCATCGTAGCCCCCTCTTGGATTGCTTCTCGGTAATCACCGCTCATCCCCATCGAAAGATGAGGCAACGGCAGGACCGATCCGAATTGATCAGCCATCGCATCGCGGAGCATTCGGATCGCGGCGAAGGCTTTTCGTGCGGCGACCGCACCCCCTTCCAGCGGTGCCATCCCCATGAGTCCACCTACCTGAAGCGATTTCCATCGCAATGCGGCTTCCAGCAGCGATGGCATCTGCTCCGGGGTTGCCCCCGTCTTGGCAGCTTCGCCCGTCGCGTTGACCTCGATCAGGAGATTCAGGGAAATTCCCTGAATCGTCGCCTCCTCGCCGAGGGCATCGATCAGGCGGATGGAATCGACCGAGTGAATCCATGCCAGCAAGGGGAGAGATCGGCGGACCTTGTTGCGCTGGAGATGGCCGATCAGGTGCCAGCGGATTGGCAGGTCGTCCAGTGCTTCGGCTTTCTCCCAAAGCATTTGGGGCCGGTTTTCCGCCAGGTCCAAGCAGCCTGCTTCTGCCAGAACGCGTGCGGTTGTCGCATCGACATACTTGGTGACGCCAAGAATGGTTACCGATTCCCCGCTTCGACCTGCCTGAGCCGCAGTGGAGATGACTGACTGCTGAAGTTCTCGCCAGCGATCGGCAATCTGCTTGCCGTCATCCGCGTGCCTTTTCGGATCTTCACTCATGCCGATTCGGCTTCGACCTCCACCAGCGCATCGAACGTCCCGTCGTCCTGATCGAATCGCCCTGCGTAGAACTCGGCGGTTAGGTGAAGCCCGAGCATCGATCGGCGGCAGACGGGTTCTAGTGAGCGGTAGAAGGCCCACTGCTGATCTCCCAGTTGCAGGCGATAGCCGCCAGCGATGTGAGGCGGTTGGATCTTCAGGTCCTCTCCAATCGTCAACGATCGCCAGGTGTAAGGTGCTTGCAAATGTTTCGATTTGAGCGCCAGGACCACCGGATTATAAAGTCGGCGACCGTTCGCATGGTTGGACAGTACGATGGAATCGCCGCGCTTGGAAAGCTCACCTGAAGAGGGAGAACGTTTCCATTCCGGAAGGCCCAGCGGCAACAGGAGACCTCGGGGTTGTCCAAGCGATCCGTCGTCGGTGACTTCCGAAATCCACCCTTCGTGATTCTTGTTGTTTTGGACGAATTCCATGCCAGAGCCGATCGGCAGGACCGATTCCATCTTCCAGGAGGCGGAATGATCGGCCAAAAGTGCGTCGGCCAGGAAGCACCAGCCGCCTTCTCGTTCCAGCATCACCTGCCGCTGGATGCGGCAATGATCGGCGACTTCGCACTGCAGTTCCAGGTAATCGACATCGCTGTCGCTGAACCAGCAGACGTGGGTCCATCCGTGATCGATCTCCACCGGCTTTCCATCTTGATGCAGACGGATGTCCCATAGGCCGCTCAGCACACGCCTACCACTGGAGCCGGTGACATCCAGCCACATGGGATCGCAGGCGAAGTCGACCGCCACCCGACTCGATTTCGCTCGGTCATCCCTCCGCATCACCGCCCATTCGTTGGCTTCCTGATAAAGCCCCAACGGCACCTCAACGGCTCGTCCCTCACGTCGAATCCGCAAGTCCAGACGGTTTCTGGTTTCGGGGATGGATCGAGCGACGCTGCGCGCCATGCGTGTGGGGTGTGCGACTTGATTGGTCAATGCGACCCAAAAGTCTGGCTCCGTACTGGTAGTCGATCCGTCCATCAGGAGAGGACGTCCCGCCGGATCGCTGCAGGCGAGCGCAAGAATCGCCAAGCGTTCCAGCGCTTTTCTCGTCTTGCGGTCCCAGGAGGGAAGCCCGAGTCGATCGGCGGCCCAGCGGCAGCGAAGGACCGATGCGATCATCATCCGCAAGTGCTGCCCGCCCGATTTCGACCAGAGGTCGGAATTCTCCAAGGAAGCGAGCAACTGTCGATTCAATCGATCCCATGTATCCGTCACCATTCGATGATGGGACCGGACGTTGGCGACTTGCAGAGCCAGGGCCAGTGGGACTTCGCAGGACCAAAGTAACCAGCAAGCCAGCGACGATTCGGGGGGATCGGACTCCCAAGTGCGATCCATCTGGGTCAGAATCGATTGCAGGGTTCCAACCCACTGGGCGGGATTGAGCGACCCGCCTAATGGGGCCAGTCCATAAACCCATCCGCAGGCGGCCATGGCCACCATCGGATCGTCACCACGTCCAGGAAGTGCCTGTTGGAGCCACTTGCTGACTGTTTCTGCGGTGTCCGTTGTCGATGGACTTTCTGATGCTTTTTCCTCGCTACTTTTTCCACGTCGCGGCTTACCCCCAGGATCTTGTTGCGGCGCGACCAATGACTCCTGTGCCGGACTGGGTGCCTTGTGGTGAAGGATGGTTAGTAGCACCCAGCGATCGACTGGATCATCGATTTGCAACCCATCCAGCCCCCAGCTCAATGGCTGCTCGGAAACAAATCTTGCTCCATCTCTGCGAATGGGAAGTGGCACTTGAAGGTTGTCGTCCGGCAGGGTTTCCTGCCATCCCTTCAATTGGTCTTCACCGAGCGATTCCAGCCATGCCAGTGGATCATCGACCGAACTGCCCGAAGCACCAGCTTGTTTGGAGGCGAGCGATCGGTCCTTTTTGCGACTTGATTTTGGGGGGACCCACTTCATACCACGTTTCCGAACTGCAGGCGGGGAAGAGTCCGATAGGTGATGGAGACGTTGTCGCCAACGGTACTTCCCGACACCTTTTCCAGAAGGTCTCTATTGTTGTCCCTTCCCGATCAGATGCAAGGATGAACCGAACAAGACCGAGTGGGTTGCTGGTTGCTGTGCCGTTCCAGGGAAAAGCCGGGGGCATTTTCGCAGAGCGACCGCCACCCGGAGCAAGTGGAAAACAACCGTCAGGTGTGGTAATCCTGTTGGCAGTTGAGGAAACTAGCCCTGAGAGGTGGCACTGAGATGTGGCGCTAAGATGTGGCACTGAGATGTGGCACTGAGATCCAGTAAAACGTGATGGCTGAGGCTTGGGGGGGGCGAGCGATGCGGATCGTTCGATGCGGCAGGGGCCCAGCCTGTCGACAAGTGAAGGGGGGCGGCCGATGAAGAGAGAAGAGAGGCTGATGCGAACTATCTGGGTTCTTGCTGCCGTTTGGAGTGCCGTCGTATCGACCGGCATGCTGCCCGATCGAGTCGCTGCGGCCGGAGTTGCCGACCTCCAGGTGTCACATCGGCACGGGCAGACATTCCTGACGTGGAAAGAACCGGAAGAGTTGACCGGTGACGAGCCGATCAGTTACGAGCAGTTCAAGCAGTTGACTACCGTGTGGTCGAATCGTCGACACTATCGGATTTACCGATCATCCGAACCGATCCGTAGCGTACGAGGGCTTACGCCCATCGGCGAGGCGCAGGTCCTTTCCTGTTGGAACGACTGCTATCCCTCGCGGCCAAGGACTTCGGAGGAGGATTTGCTAAGTCGCTTCGTCATCGAAGCAGGGAAGCCTCCCGTAGCCGCAAATCGCGGACTTTATGTCCACCAACCACAACTCAGCGGGACTGCTTACTATGCGGTCACGGTGGTC
>JBJSWM010001168.1:0-2358 GCA_046085865.1 Pirellulaceae bacterium | reverse complement strand
CACCAATCCAATCGGTGCCACCCACCAATCTCAACCCCACCCACCAATCTCAACCCATCCCAGACGCCGCAAAAAACCCAAACACCCATCCAATCGGTGCCACCCACCAATTTGACGATACACCCGAAAGAGTGGTTTATGGGATCCATCGAGCGGGGAGTGGATTCGCTTGCGTGGGGGGGATTGGGTAGTCCTCTGATATCTCCGTCGCAAAGCTCTGCACCGATCGAACTTCGTCCGAGGGAAGAATCAGAGGATCGGAGCGGTAGAGAGGTTTCTTTTTATCAAAAAAACCTGATAAAATAAAAACAACGATTGTACTGAGACTCAGTATCATTAAGATACTGGTGAGTTGAGATGCGAGACCTTGTTCCGCGCATTCTTGCTCGGCTCGTGGAACCGCTTTTTCTAACATTCTGCAGTGACGAAAGGGCTAACCATGCCAACTCGCTTTCTGCGCGTTCCGCGTAGTCCATCCAAGGGCCGACGGCGCCGCTCTGGCTTTACCCTCGTGGAATTGCTAGTTGTCATCGCCATCATCGGCATCCTGGTTGGCCTCCTGCTTCCTGCCGTTCAAGCGGCCCGCGAAGCGGCTCGCCGCATCCAGTGCAGCAACAACATGAAGCAGATGGGGCTTGCGTTTCAGAATTACGAATCATCCCACCGGACGTTTCCTCCCGGCTTTATTTCCCGCGTCACGGGTCCCTGGCCCGGTGGCGGTAATCATCCGGTCCCTGAAGCCGGCCCTGGATGGAGTTTCTTTGCACTGATCCTCCCCCAAATGGAACAGTCGAATCTATACAACTCGATCAACTTTTCCCTTCCGATCACTGGACCTAGCAATCAGTCGGCCCGGAGCACGAAGGTCAGCACCTACCAGTGCCCATCAGATACCTGGAACCAACCGGTTTCTGTCTGGCCCACTTCTTTGGGGATGAATGACCTGGCGCCTGCCAGCTACATCGCATGTCTTGGGGGAGGCAACCCGGCGAATGCTCCAGGGTATTCCGCGTTGTATGAAGAGCTGCCATTCAATGGAATGTTCCACAGGAACACCGCGATCAAGGTAAGAGACATCATCGACGGGACATCGAACACTATTGGAATCGGAGAGCGGGCAAGCATGTTCACCCCTAACGGTTGGGCTGGAGTCATTCCAACCGCACAAACCGTTTTCTCGCCGCGCATCGCCATCAGTCGCCGCCAAGCAGTCGGTCAAACGGCACGCCCTGCGATCACTATGGCAACGGTCCATGTTCGTACGGGCGGACCCAACGCCCCCACTGGCAGTCCAGGTGGCTTCTGGAGCCCACATCTTGGTGGCGCCCTATTCCTGCTCATGGATGGTTCGACACACACCATTTCCACCAACGTCGATATGACGATTTTCCGCGCGATGGCGGGACGGGATGATGGCATCCCCATCGAACTCCCATGAGGCCTGATTCCGGAAGCAGGGCATCGATCTCGTGGCTGCACCCATCCCGATCTCTGCCTGCAGCAATCAGGGAACACTCTTGCTTCCGGAAGGCGTGGTTGGAATCGATCCCGCTGCCGATGACTCTGCGCTAGCGAAGCGATCGGTCGGAGCCTCTCAGGCGAGGCAAATGGAACCTCGAACCGCGCGGGATCCTGTTAGCGACTGAGCTGGGGCTCTGCTTTCGGTGTGCCCCCGCCCTGGAATTGGTGCTTGAGATGGCGAGCGACGACACGCGAGCAACGGGGATCAGCAATTCCTTGTGGCCATGATTTCCTACCCCGTCCTTACCTCGTCCTGCATGTTCGATCAAGAACTGGAGGACTGACTGCAATACTCTTGCGAGCCTAGAGCCTCCGCTTTCTGGAAGGCGCGAGTGGCTAGCTCCGCGTCATTCGAAACTTCCTTCACCACCGGATCGGCACTCGGCCTGCAGCGTTCCTATCCGCTGCTTCCAGATGGCGGGTTGGGACAGATACCAGGCGATAGAATCGATCTGGTCATTCTCTGAATAGACCACCTTCAATAAATCGAATGGGGTGACTTTATAGAGATGCTGCTTGGTGATCGTCATTTCCCGAATCGATGAGATTGGGATGCAGATCTCCGTCTTGGGTACCAGCATGAAAAAATGAAGGTCCGTCGCCGTCAACACCAATGCTCCGTTGCCTCGCACCTGAAAAACTCCTGCCGATTCCTTCCCAAAGTAGTTGGCCCGATATTCCTCCAGGAGGATCTGCTCAGGACGGTAACAGGCATGAATTCGAGCCACCAGGGAGGATCGAATCCAACCTAGAATCAATCTGGTCAGGAGACCAATTCCTACGAGAGACCCGAAGATCGCCAGTACAATCCATATGCTTCGATTGCTCAGATCTTGA
>JBJSWM010001167.1:0-4873 GCA_046085865.1 Pirellulaceae bacterium | reverse complement strand
CCTGCTGGCCGTTGGTGTTCCAGGAGAGGGCGGCGACGTGCCCCGGTTTCCAGTCGGGAGTGAAGCCGAGTGGAATTCGCTGAAGCTGACCGGAGTGCAAAACCAAAAGGGGCCCAGTCGAGCCATCCGAGAGAGGAAGTTCCCAAAGAGCGGATGGGGCTGCGGTTGTCAAAGCGGGGTTGGAGGCCAGCCATTTTTGAAAGTCGGCTACTGCCTGCGTGCGACGATCTGCGACCGCAGCTTTGCTCTGCTCGATTTCCTGCGGCAACGCTTCGTAACGAGCTCGATCTTCTCGGAGCGGAACAGCGATCTTGGGGGGCGTATCCTTAATGTTGCCGTCGCGGGGCCCCTGTGTTGTATTGTTGAAGAAGACAGACATTGAATAGAATTCCCGCATCGAAAGCGGATCGAATTTATGGTCATGGCAGACGGCACAGCCCGCTGTCAGTCCCATCCATACCAGCGAAGTTGTTTCGGTTCGATCCCGCGCGTAGAGGACACGATACTCTTCGTCGATGATTCCACCTTCGTTGGTGGTGATATTGCAGCGATGGAATCCCGTTGCGATTCTCTGGTCCAATGTGGGGTTGGGAAGAAGGTCCCCCGCCAATTGTTCGACCGTGAACTGATCAAAAGGTAGATTGCGATTGAAAGCGTCGATCACCCAGTCGCGATACGACCACATCTCGCGAAAGTTATCGAAGTGGATTCCGTGCGTGTCGGCATAGCGTGCATAGTCAAGCCAGTAACGGCCTCGGTGCTCCCCCCAGGACTCACGATCCATCAAGCGATCGACGTAGCGTTCGTAGCGGTCTTCCGAGGGATCGTTAAGGACTTCGGCAATTTCTTCTGCCGTTGGTGGCAAGCCGGTCAGATCCAGGCAGACTCGCCGAATCAGAGTGCGGAGGTCGGCGGGCGGGGCCGGTTCCAGGCTCATCGACTCCAACTTGGCCAGGACGAATCGATCCAGCGGCTGGCGGACCCAGGAGGCGTTTCGCACTTCGGGAAGATTCGGCAGAGCGGGAGGAAGAAAGGACCAGTGTGGCTGGTAAGGAGCTCCTGCGGCGATCCAGTCCCGCAACATCTTCTTCTGAGCTTCCGTCAGCTCCTTCTTCGCTTCCGGAGGAGGCATCACAGTTTCTGGGTCGTTGGAGAGAATCCTACCGACCAGACTGCTGCCATCGACATCGCCCGGCACAATGGCAGAGGAGGCGACCGCGGCGTCTCGCTGATCCAGCCGCAAGTCGGCTTGCCTAGATGCGCTATCCGGGCCGTGACATGCGAAACAATGCTCGGAAAGGATCGGGCGGATGTCTCGGTTGTAAAGGATTTCCTGTGCAATGACGCTGCGATCTTTCGATCCCAACGCGAGCAGAAGCACAACCATCCATTCGACTCGATGCCAGCGAAGGCTCATGCCGTCAGTCCTCATGAAAATCTTATCTTTCGATCCCATGATAGGGCGGGATCTGCAAGGCGGGGCAAGGGTGGTCGACCCTTGCCGAAACGGTGGGAGGGTGGCCAATGTTGCGACAAAAACGAAGGCAAAGGTCCCTCGCTAGTATAAGCATTTACCCTGCAAACGCCAATCGATTCCGCCGCCGGCCAATCGACCAGAAGGCCTACGGGAAAGCAAGATTGAGTTCCCCCCCCCGAGCACGACGGGACTTCAAAGTACCGGTCGACGACGACTGCCAATTGTCTCGATTTTTTTCCCGTCGGCGTTACCAGGATGCTGCGTTGTCGCGCCGCATCGATCGTCGCACCTAAGTACTGCTGGACTTTCGCAGGCCGTCATGGCGGGGCGTCATGGTGCGCCGTCATGGGGGCCAGTTTGGTTTTCCCTACGGCGTTCTCGCTGGGATGACCGGCCAGTAAGGATGAGAGACTGGCGACGGTGACTTTCGCGATTTCCTGGAGCGCGTCTTCGGTGAAAAAGGCTTGGTGCCCAGTGATGAGGACATTGGGGAAGGTCAGGAGACGCGAGAAGATGTCGTCCTGAAGTACCTCCCCGGAGTGATCCGCAAAAAACAAATCGGCTTCTTCTTCGTACACGTCGATCGCCAGGGCACCAAGCTTTCCTGACTTTAGCGTCTGGATGACAGCTTGGGTGTCGACCAGCGCCCCGCGACTGGTATTGATCAGAATGGACTTGTCTTGCATCAAAGCCAGCGATTCACGGCGAATGAGATGACGAGTCGAGTCGTTGAGGGGGCAGTGAAGCGAGACAATCTTCGATTGAGACAAAAGAACATCGAGTGCGACGTAGCGTCCCAAGGCTTCACATTCCTTGCTTGGGAAGGGGTCGTACAAGAGGATGTTCATCCCGAATCCTTGGGCGATGCGAGCGACGCAGCTTCCGATTTTGCCGGTGCCAATAATCCCTAGCGTCTTTCCGTGGAGATCGAATCCAAGCAGCCCTTCCAGTGCAAAGTTGCTCTCGCGAACACGATTGTAGGCTTTGTGGATTTTCCTGTTGATCGCTAGTAGTAGGGCAAACGTATGTTCCGCTACTGCGTGCGGTGAATAAGCTGGGACGCGAACCACCGGCAGTCCTAGACGGTCAGCGTGAGGAATATCGACCTGATTGAAGCCCGCGCATCGCAACGCAATGATGCGCACTCCAAAGGCATGCAGTTGATCCAGAACCGACGCGTTCAATTGGTCGTTTACAAAGACGCAAATCGCATGACAGCCACGCGCCAGCGCTACAGTTGCAAGGTGCAAAGGTTCGCAGTGGAAGACCCATTCGATTGGGGAGTCTTGAGCTTGCTGTTCTAGAAAGCGTCGTTCATCGGGACGCGAGCTGAAAACGGCGCATTTCATCGTTTGGTCGCTTTGAGCAGGAACGTGGGATTCATCGATTCCATGCGAGTGCTGGTGATTTGGAGATTGGATCGCGAAACCTGAATCATCCACAATTGCGGGTCGACCTGCCAGACATCATGCATCAATGTCTGGAGCGCCGCCACGTGCTCCAGGGCGGTGCTGTTGGCAATCAGAACTCCTCCCGTCCGCAGCATAGGCCACGCTGAGTTGGCAAGGTCCTTCAATCCTCGTCCCGTGCCTCCCAGGAAGATCGCATCGGGTGCAGGCAATCCTTGCCATGCCTGCGGGGCCTCTCCATGAATGCATTGGAGATTCGGTAGCTCAAAACGTCGTTTGTTCTCCAACAACAACCCAAAATCTTCTGCGTCCATTTCAATGGCGAAGACTTGGCCACGATCGGCCAACATCGCTGCCTCAATTGCCACTGATCCACTTCCTGCACCGATATCCCATACGATCGCATGGCGTTGAAGTTGCATTTCGGCCAAGGCAATGGCACGGACTTCGGAAGGCGTCAGTAAGCCTCGCTTGGGCTTGGCATGCAGGAACAGCTCATCTGGATTCCCAAAAAGCCGCCGACCGACGCGATCGGCCGGGCGGTCGGGAGTCCCTGGAATTCGCACAAGGATCATCACGTTCAGAGGGGCGAAGGATTGGTGAGCGATTTCCTGGAGGTCGCCCCTCGTCACTCGTTCGTCCGGAGCCCCAAGATTCTCGCAGACATAGGCTGTGAAATAGTCCAGTTGGCGGTCGATAAGGAACTGAGCGATACGACTTGGCTGCTGGTGGTCGGAGGTGAAGATACCAACCTTCTCTGCGGTTCGGATCCTATCAGCAATGGACTCCAATTGCTGATGCGCCAAATTGGTCAGGTATGCCTCGTCCCAGCTTTCCTTCACTCGCGCGAAAGCCATCTGCATGCTGCTCACATGGGGTGCCACCTGAAAACGGTCTTTCCCCATCCGCTGGCACAAAAACCTCGCGATCCCATAAAATAACGGATCGCCTTGCACCAGAAGAGAAACCGTCGAATCGGCATGCACTTCCAGCCACTCGACCAGTTCCTCCAAGTCCGAGGGCATCACATGCTGTTGCTGTCCAAGCCGATTCGGAAAGTGGCGAAGCAAAGACGGCGGCCCAACCAGCCATGCACTCTCTGCCAAGACCTGACGACTCGATTTCGTCAGGCCTTCTAAAGCATCTTCCCCGATGCCGATGATGTGGATCGATGCGGGCATCTCGTGGCGTTCCATTTTTATCGAGCATGACTCAGGCGGGGCCAGATTGGCTCATGGTATCTGGCGTGGGGTAACTCCAACGCCGACACTCAGCATTGGTAACCGAACTGGGATTGCTTGCAAGCCAGGCTCCCATTCCTACTTCGGAGATTGACTCAGCAAGCGAACTGGGCGCAAGAAAAACCGCACCCCATTGGGGCGCGGTAAGAGCAACCTATCGAACTGTTGTGACGCCTAGGCCTGGAAAGAGCTACCGCAACCGCATGTCTTGACCGCGTTGGGATTGCTGAAGGTGAAGCCCTGCTTCTCCAGGCTGTGATACCAGTCGACCGTTGTACCATCAAGGTACAGCGCACTTTTCTTGTCGACCACGACGCTGACGCCATGCTGTTCGTAACGACTGTCCTTCGCGTCGTCGAACTGGTCGTCGAATGCCAGCGAGTAGTTGAGCCCACTGCAACCGCCACCTGTCACACCAATCCGAAGAAAAATTCCTTCGGACATCTGATTTTCTTCCTTGAACTTCTGAACCTGCAGAGCAGCCTTTTCCGTAAGCTGAATCGCCATCTGTCTACCTCTTTCCTCGTATCGAAACCGGTGCGAACGCCGTTGGATTATCGACAATAGCCATTGGAAGAAATCCCTACACCTATTTATAGGATGTCACGCTCTTTCTTGGCAAGTGTCTCCATCGGAAACAGTCGCTTTCCAAGCTTCCCCAATGGCATTGGCGCAAAACCCTCGTCACAATTCGGATCCCCTTTGTCAGTTTAGTCCCACTGGCTTCATCAATGGAATTACCTAAA